>CAZAIE010001337.1:0-2161 GCA_964485035.1 uncultured Myxococcaceae bacterium
CACCCGCGGCGTCGACTTCGCCGCGATGCGCGCCCACCTCGCCCAGCTCCCCGCGGGCGACGTGGTGGTGCTGCACGCGTGCTGCCACAACCCCACCGGCGCCGACCTCAGCCCGGCGCAGTGGAACGAGGTCGTCGAGGTCTGCCGCGCGCGGGGGCTGGTCCCCTTCCTGGACATGGCCTACCAGGGCTTCGCCGACGGCATCGAGCCGGACGCCCACGCGGTGCGCACCTTCGCCGCCTCGGGGCTGCAGCTCTTCGTCGCCAGCTCCTTCTCCAAGAGCCTCTCGCTGTACGGCGAGCGCGTGGGCGCGCTCTCGGTGGTCACGGCGAGCAGGGACGAGGCGACGCGCGTGCTCTCGCAGCTCAAGCGCGTCATCCGCACCAACTACTCCAACCCTCCCACCCATGGAGCCGCGCTGGCGACCGCGGTGCTCACCTCGCCCGAGCTGCGCCAGCGCTGGGAGACCGAGCTCGCCGGCATGCGCGATCGCATCCGGACGATGCGCACCGGGCTGGTCGAGGCGCTGCGCGCCAAGGCGACCCGGCAGGACTTCTCGTTCGTGGTCGCGCAGCGCGGGATGTTCTCCTACACCGGGCTCACGGCGGAGCAGGTGGCCCGGCTCAAGGACGAGTTCGGCATCTACGCGGTGAGCACCGGCCGCATCTGCCTGGCGGCGCTGAACACCCGGAACCTGGACTACGTGGCCGGGGCCATCGCCGAGGTCGCGCGCTGACCGGCGCGGAATAGCGGGCGGGCCAGCGGCGTCCTACCGGGCAATGACCACCTCCGTCTCGACCTCGTCTTCCTGGGCGCCCCGCTTCGGTTCGAGTCTGCTGGGATCGCTGCTCGCCGGCGGCCTGAGCCTGCTCGCCTTCTCCCTCATCTCGACCCACGCCGGACGCTTCTTCCCGCTCGTTCCGCTCGCGGGGCTCGCGCTGCTCCTCGCGGGGGTCTCTGCCCGCCAGGCGTTCAAGTGCTTCCAGACGGCGACCACCGACCTCAGGCAAGGCGGCTCTGCGCTCGCCCTGCTGCTCTCCGCCCTCTCGTGCGTGGCTGCGCTCGGGGCCTCCGCAGGCCTGGTCTTCCAGCACTACGTCGGCTTTGCCATCGGCCAGGGGTAGCCGCTCTCACGGCACCCGGAACACCCGCACCGTCGCGTCCTCGCCACCGGTGGCGAGGGTCTTCCCGTCCGCGCTGAACGCGAAGGCGCCGGGACGGTGCCCTTCCGCGAACAGGCGGGCGAGCACCTTGCCGCTCCCCGCGTCCAGCAGCACCACCCCGCCCTCGTCGAGCGCGGCCAGGAAGCGGCCGTCGGGCGAGAAGCGGGCGTCCGGGTACGGCGCTACGTAGCGCGCCTGCCCGGTCTCGGCGTCCAGCACCGAGAGGTCCAGCTTCGTCATCCGCTTGGAGACCCGGCCCAGGTCCACCGCGAGCGTCCGGCCGTCGGGCGACCAGGCCACGTGCAGCGTCCCCGGCACCGTCCGCAGCTGCGCCCCCGAGGCCACGTCCCAGATCGCCAGCGGCTGGTCCCACCGCGCGACGGCGAGCTGCCTGCCGTCGGGAGAGAACGCCGTCGAGCTGGGCGTCATCAGGTTCTGCCGCTCGGCGTCGTGGGGCGGCGACGCACCCAGCGTCCGCAGCGGCCTCCCCGTCGCCCCGTCCACGATCCGGACGATGCGGGTGGAGTCGGAGAGCGCCAGCACCTTGCCGTCCGGCGACCAGCGCGCTCCTGGGCCGAGCCCGGGCGCCGCGGCAAGCTCCTTCGCGCCCGGGACCCAGCGCCACGCCTCGGAGTAGCCCAGCACCAGTGCCTGGGCTCCGTCCGGCCGCACCTCCACGCCAGCCACCGCGTGTCCGGTGGACGCGAACCGGCGCCGGACCTTCCACTGCTTCGCGTCCCACTCGACGAGGCGCCCCGAGGAGTCGCCCGAGAGCAGCGTCCCGCCGTCGGGGATGAACGCCAGGCCGCGCACGCCGTCCGCGTGGAGCGGCTCGCCGCCCTCGAGGCCGAAGGCCGGCCCGCGCCAGACCTTGAGCTGGCGCGAGCGCCCCGCCACGGCGATCGCCGCACCGTCAGGGGCGAGGGCTGCGGCCCAGAGCGGGAAGCCCGCCTCGAAGGCCTGGATCGCCGCCTTGGCCGAGCCGCACACCAGGTGCT
>CAZAIE010001338.1:0-2157 GCA_964485035.1 uncultured Myxococcaceae bacterium
GGCTCGGCCTGATCCCGATGGTGATCGAGCAGAGTGGTCGCGGCGAGCGCGCCTTCGCTGGTCGCCACCTGCTACGGGCTGCTGGGCGAGTTGGACGCCGCCCGCGCCTGGCTCCCGGAAGCAGCGCGCGCCGCGGCGACGTTGGCGGTGGAGGTGGCGCTGGTCCCCGAGGCGATCGTCGCCTGCCGCGAGGGCCGGTTCGCTCACTTGGTGTCCCGCTGCCGCGAGCGTCGCCGGGCCATCGAGGCGACGCTCGCGGGAGACGACCTGCGCACGCTGCGGCTCCTGCGCGCCTTCGCCCTTGCGGCGCTGCCCGACAACGAGGTGGCCGGTGAGCAGGAGCGCCTGGAGGCCCGACTCCTCGCCCGTCCCGGCGCTCCCGGCGAGTGCGACCACCTGGCGCGCCACTGGCCGGAGCTCTCTGCGTTCCTGCGCGAGCTCGAGGCGGGACGCGAACCGCGCCTTGGCGGCTGAGCGCCGGGGTGGTACCCACCTCCGACCACAACCTTTCTGGTCCCGCCGGGTAGTCCCTGCATCGCAACGGAGGAATCGATGGCCCGCATCCTGAGCATCGTGGCCGCAGTGCTCTCCCTCGCCGCGCTGGTGGTGGCGTTCACCCGCGGCCCGTCGGAGCCGGAGCAGGACGTTCGGACCGAGCGCGACGACCGCGACGACGAGCGGCTCGCGGCCATGGAGCAGACGCTCGCCAACCTGGTGCGCCGGATGGAGTCGCTGGAGCGGATGCCGGTGGCCCGGCCCACGGCGCCGACCGGTGTGGCTCCGGCCGCGACCGCCCCGGCCCCCGAGGAGGTCGCGCAGCAGACGAAGGCGCTGGAGGCGCTGCGCAGCGACGTGGACGCCCTCCTCACCGGCGAGGCGCTGGGCACCGACGAGGGGCGCAAGCGCTTCAAGGAGCTGGTGCGCGAGGCCCAGGACGAGGTCTTCGCGGAGCGAGCCAAGGAGCGCGCGGCCACCCGGGAGCAGGCGCGGGCGGAGCGGCTCAAGAAGTTCTTCGAGGCGGCCCGGCTGTCGAGCACCCAGCAGCAGGACGTGACGAAGCTCCTGGAGGACGAGGCGAACAAGCGCAAGGCCCTCCAGGGTCAGCCGCGCAACCAGACCCGCGAGCAGATGACGCAGATCCGCAAGGAGACCAACGAGGCCGCGCAGCGCGTGCTCGACGCCGAGCAGCTCAAGCAGTTCGAGGAGATGCGGCGCGAGGAGCGGCGGGACACGGTGCGCGACACGGGGCGTAGCGGTGCCGGGCGCATCCGGACCAGCCCGGGGGCGGAGGGCGGCGAGCGGCGCTGAAGCCGTGGGGCTTACCGGCTCGCTCGAGCCGTGGATGAACTCAGAGGACGATCACCTCGCCGACCACCTCGGCGTTCGGGTCGGGCGAGAGACCCGCGCACGTGTAGTCCGCGTTGATCTGGCTCTTGACTCGGTGGCGACCGCGCTGTGCTGGGGCCTCGAACTCCAAGCGGATCCCCGGGATGGCGACTCCGGGGTACTTCATGAGTCCGTCTCCCCCGCAGGCAATTTGGGTGTTCTCCAGCCAGAGGCTCTCCAAGATCCTGGCGGTGGCCGCGCTCGCTCGCCACACCTGGACCGTGTACATGCCGATGACCTTTTCCTTGGGGCGCACCACGATCGACGGTCCGATCCCCTTCCCCTCGGGGCCGCGGAAGGTGAGCTGGAGCATTCTCTGCCCCGGGTCGGTCTGCTTGGTGTCGTCAATGGAGTGCTGGTAGCTGCGCACGGGCTCGCTCAGGAACGTGCCGTCTGGGAGGGTGTACTCGGCGTACCAGCGGAAGAGCACCGGGTCGGGGCTTTCCGGGAAGGTGGTGCCGATCAGTGCGGGGGACTTGGCTGAGAAGGTGCCAGGCGTGCCCTTGACTGGGAGCTTCCCGTCCTTCCTGAAGTAGATGGTGGAAGGGAACGGCGTCGAGAGCGTGTATTGGGTTTCACTCTTGGGCATCGACGGTCGGGCCATCCCATCCAGGTCCGTCCCTGGCGAGATGACGCTCGGCCACGCGGTGTTCACCGTGCAGGTGCCCGCGCCGCACACCAGCCCCGCGCCGCACACCGTGTCGCAGTCGCCGCAGTGGTTCGGGTCCACCTGGAAGTCCACGCACTGGTCGCCGCACATCGTGCAGTTGG
>CAZAIE010001339.1:0-2157 GCA_964485035.1 uncultured Myxococcaceae bacterium
CACTCCTTGTCGGTGCACTGACGGGTGCAGCCGTCGCACACGCCAGTGGCCGCGTTGCAGGTGCCCGCGGTGCAGGTGCCGCACTGCCCGCCGCAGCCATCCGCGCCGCAGCTCTTGCCGTCACAGGCGCGGGCGCAGCCGTCGCACTGGCCGGTGGTGGCGTTGCAGGTGCCGGAGGTGCAGGTGCCGCAGGACCCGCCGCAGCCGTCCGAGCCGCAGCTCTTGCCCGAGCAGTCCTTCACGCAGGGCGCCTCGCACTTCTTGTCGGCGCTGCAGGTGTAGGTCGCGGGGCAGGTGCAGGTGCCGCCGCAGCCATCATCCCCACAGGTGGTGCCGTTGCAGGTGGGCGTGCAGCAGTTCCCATTCTTGCAGGTGCCGGTCTCGCAGGTACCGCAGGTGCCGCCGCAGCCGTCATCCCCACACTTCTTCCCCTCGCACTGCTTGACACAGGCAGCATCCAGCCCGGGCAGGGGCGCCTTGCCGGTATCGGGGGAGTCGTTGTTCTCGGTGGGACAGCCAGCCAGCAGCACCGCCAGGGCGGCGCAGGTCAGGAATCTCAGCATTTGGGTTCGCTCCGCGCGCCGGGGGAAAGGGTCCGGCCAAGCAAGCCCGGCGCAAGCCCGCGTATTGTCGCCCCATCGGGCACGGAAGGAAATGCAGAACTGGGCCCCCATGCGGAGGCCCGGCCGAATCCCCCAGAGCGCGCCAGGGGAGACTCGAACTCCCTGCCTACGGCTTAGAAGGCCGTTGCTCTATCCAGGTGAGCTACTGGCGCCGAGCGCAGTTGCGAGTAGCACCTCTCCCGTGGGCTCGCAAGGCGACGCAGAGTGCCGGTCAGAGGTCGCGCACGATGATCGGCTCGCGGACGCCGGCCCGCTGGGCGAGCCCCCCGAGCAGCTCCACCGAGGCCTGGGTCAGCGACTCCCCGCGCCGGAGCAGCACGTTCCCGCGCGAGTCGAGGACGTCCCGGTCGAGCACCATTCCCGCCTTGAGCTGGGCGGTCGACAGCGGCCGGCCGTCCTTCTCGATGCCGGCGAAGCCGAGCTGGCGTGCGAAGACGCTCAGGACGTGGGGGTCGTACAGCCCCGACTGTCCCCGCAGCGCGTCGAAGGCGCGGGCGCCGCGCTGCCCCCGGCTCTCGAAGGTGTCGTAGTCCAGCGCCAGCCGCAGCACCCGCGCGCCCAGGACGATCTCTTGGCCGCGCGCCCCATAGGACCAGTCGACCTGCCCCAGGATCTCCCGGACCGGCTCCAGCCGCGGGATGTGCGCCAGCAGCTTCTCGGTCGTGGCCGGGAGCGCCGCCACCTGGGCCTTCTCCCGCTCGTGCAGGATCTGTCCGTCCACCAGCTTCTGCAGCGTCGCCGGCGGAAGCGTCACGTAGCCAATCTGCGAGAGCATGGCGGCCACCTCCACCGACCAGCGCTCGTCCATCTCCAGCGCCTCGGCGAGCTTGGAGGCGAGCTGCCGGACCCGGAGCGATCGCCCGAACACCGCGGGGTTGATCATCGCCAGCAGGTCGCAGAGCACGCGCACGCTGCCGCTCAGGGTCTGGGCCAGCAGCGTGGACTCGGCGTTCAGCGCCTGGTGCAGCCGCACCAGCGAGCCCACCCGCGCCAGCAGCTCCCGCTCCTGGAACGGCTTGTAGAGGTAGTCGTCGGCGCCGCTCTCCAGGCCCTGGGCCCGGGTCTCGGAGTCGTTCTTGGTGGTGAGCAGGACCACCGGCACGCGCTTGAGCTGCGGGTGCGCCTTCACCGCCTTGCAGACCGCGATGCCGTCCATCCCTCCCATCAACAGGTCGGTGATGATGAGGCTCGGGCCAAACGCGGGCGCCTTCTCCAGCGCCTCCTCGCCCGACGGGACCGCCAGGACCTCGTAGTCGTCCTTGAGCAACTCCGAGACCAGGGTGCGGATCGTCGGCGTGTCGTCGCAGATGACCACCCTCGGCTTCGGCTCCCCCGCACTCGGCATTCTCGTCCCCCTGCCTGCCATCGGGTCACGGCAGTAGATAACCGGCGGCGTTCGCCCGCGCTTCTCCAGGAACGGCGGTACATTGCCGGCCGCCATGCGCCCTGCCCTGCCGCTCCTGCTCCTGGTCTCGTGCACCCCTTCCCTGTCCTCCGAGTGCCGGGTGGCCACCGAGCCCACCGAGGACAAGCT
>CAZAIE010001340.1:0-2156 GCA_964485035.1 uncultured Myxococcaceae bacterium
GCCATGGCGCAGAGAGTGCCATCGAACCCCGCCAAGGATCGAGCCTGTGGCCCCCGCGGATCGGGTAGGCTCCGCGCTCGCCTCCCGGAGGGCCCATGGACCAGAGCGACGAACGGTTGGGACGAGCCACGGTGCCAGAGCTGGACGAGATCCTCGGGCGGCGCTTCCCGGTCCTGGACGACGGCTTCGTGCGCGTCGTGGACTACATGGGCGGCGACGAGTCCGTCGTCCAGGCGGCGCGCGTCAGCTACGGACGCGGCACCAAGCAGCTCAGCGAGGACCGCGGGCTCATCCGCTACCTGCTGCGGCACCAGCACACCAGCCCCTTCGAGATGTGCGAGCTGAAGCTGCACCTGCGGGTCCCCATGGACTGCTGGCGCCAGTGGATCCGCCACCGCACCGCGAGCGTGAACGAGTACTCGACCCGGTACTCGCTGGCCATCACCTCCACCCAGCACACCCCCGCCGACGGTTGGCGGACCCAGTCCAAGGACAACAAGCAGGGCAGCGGTGCGCCCCTGCCCCCCGAGGAGGGCGAGCTGCTGACCCGGGAAGAGACCGAGTTCATCGACCGGGCGCACCGCGTGTACGAGCACCGCATCGCTGCGGGGGTGGCGCGCGAGCAGGCCCGCAAAGACCTGCCGCTGTCGACCTACACCGAGGCCTACTGGAAGATCGACCTGCACAACCTCCTGCACTTCCTGGAGCTGCGACTGCATGGGCACGCGCAGCAGGAGATCCGCGCGTACGCCTCGGCCATCGGCCACGAGGTGGTGCGCCGCTGGGTCCCGCTGACCTGGGAAGCCTTCCAGGACTTCCGCCTCGAGTCCGTCGCGCTCTCCCGCGCCGAGATCGCCGTGATCCAGGCGCTGGGGCGTTCCCCCGAGGACGGACGGCGCGAAGCCATCGCCCAGAGGTTCCTGGCCGAGGACGGCACCCGCCCCAAGCGACGCGAGACCGACGAGCTGTCCGACAAGCTCGCGAAGCTGGGCCTACGAGCCCCCTGGTAGCGACCCAGAGCTCATCCGTCCACCCAGTCCACAAACACCGACGCGGCGACCGGAGCCCGGCCGCCGCGTCGAAGTGAACCGGGTAGGCGCGCTCAGTCCATGTCGCCGAAGAGGATGTCCGAGGTGGGGATGGTGTTGTCCGCGGGGATCATGCGACCTGCGAGGTCGAACTTCGACGCCGCCACCGGGATGACGCCCACGCCGTCGCCCTTCTCGTAGGAGTAGTTCGAGATGGTGCTGGTCGAGCCGTGGGTGCTGATGACCTTCGAGACCTTGTCCTCGACGTACTCGTAGGTGGTGCTGTTCTCACCAATGGCGACCTTCTGCAGCCGCTGCTTGTCGTCGTAGGTGTAGTTGGTGATCGTGGTGGTGTCGCCCGCGGTGGACTCGGTCCTGGTGAGCAGGTTCTTGTCGTCGTACACGTACTCGATGTTGGCGATCACCGAGAGGGCGCCCATGGAGTAGGTGACCTTCTCCTTCTTCAAGCGGTTGTCCGCGTAGGTGAAGTCGTTGGTCGTCGTGACCGTGACCGTCCCGAGCTTCCCGCTAGCTTCGATCTGGCTGAGCTTCCCCTCGGTGTACGTGTACGTGTAGGTGATCAGCGTCTTCCCGGCGTCGTCGGTGACGGTGATGGTCTTGAGCCGCCCGTCCTCGTACGCGAGCGTGCTGTTCTGCTGGGTACTGCCGGACTTGCGCACCACCGACGTGATGCGGTTGTCCGTGTACGTGATGGTCATCTCCTGCGAGACCGTGCCCGAGCTGTTGACGACCTTCACCCCGGTGGCCTTGGCCTCGGCGTAGGTAATCTGGACCGACGACCCGTCGGAGCCCTCCACCGTCTTCAACCGGGGCTGCGCCGGGCCCTTGCCACAGGCACAAACGAGGGAGAGGGCGACCAACGACAGGCTGAAGCGCAGCGTTCTCATGAGGGTCTCCTGGGCAGCGGTGATGGGAAGCGGAGTCACTGCGACCGGCGCGACAGGCCCGTCCCAGTGCGCGAAAACGCACAGTAAGTACCATGCCTCGCCGGCCAGAGGAACACCGTGCTCGACCGCAGCGATTGGGCGGTCGGACGCGACATGGGAGTCATGGTTCTCAGCGCCGCCGCCGTCCGAGCCCCAGGAGCAGCAGCGCCAGCCCCCAGAC
>CAZAIE010001341.1:0-2156 GCA_964485035.1 uncultured Myxococcaceae bacterium
GCAGAACTTGTCGCTGCCGATGATGCCGGTGCAGCCGCCAAGGAGCACCGCCGCCGCTGCCAGGACACCGAGATTCCGGAACATTTGCTCTTCTCCTCCGCCCACGGGCGTCAAATCACGCTCCGTTGGTTGCCGCGTCCCGGAAAAGCGATCACGGGTTGCGGGCGGGCCCTCGGGGCGCGCTGCGCCGCAGGAACTCGAGGAAGGAGGCGGGCTGGAAGAAGCGGGCCCGGTACCCACCGAAGTCGACCGAGGAACGGTCGGGGAGGAGGCAGGGCTTGCGCGAGTCGAGCCGGTCGCCCTCGACCGTCGTCCCGTTCTTGGAACCCGCGTCGGAGACGGCCCAGACCCCGTCGCGCAGCTGGAAGAAGGCGTGAAACCGCGAGATCCGCTCGTCATTGATGACGATGTCGTTGTTCCGGGTGCGCCCCACGGTGATGCCCAAGCCGAAGGCGTTGATGTCCCGCTTGGCTATCTCCACGGCCACCAGGTCCAGCGGGTCGTCCGAGGTCGGCTCGGCGCCCGCCCCGCCCTCGTCCAGGTGGTACAGCGTGGTCCGCAGCGAGAGGTCCTCCTTCTTGCGCACGTCCGAGGAGAGCACGAGCCAGGGGTGCGGGTGGCTCGCCTGGAACCCGGAGGGATCGTCGAGGTAGTCGCGGAAGAGCTGCTTGAGTGGGTACTGGGCCACGGGACCTTCGGAATCTCGAAGTGCGAAGACCCCGCCGGCCGCCGGCGAGGTCCTCACCATCGCAAAGCGCTGCGTCTAGAACGCGAAGCCGATGCCGGCGCGCAGACCCGAGGCGCCCACCTCGAGCCGGGCGTGGAAGGCCTCGGTGATCTTGAAGACCGCGCCCACGTCCGCGCTCCAGGCCAGGTAGTGGTGCCAGTACTGCTGATACAGGTAGTAGTCGCGGTAGTGGAACCCGAACCCGAGCCGCGCGTACGCCGCGAGCCGGGGGAAGATGTAGAAGGTCCAGCGCACCGCGGCGAGCACCGCAAAGCCGCCGTACCAGCGCCCGCCGTACGGCGAGCCCCAGAAGGCCACCGCAGGCTCGATGTCGAACGAGTCGTTCAGCGCGGGGATGAAGCCGTCGTGGACGATGGGGAGCGTGTAGCGGAAGTCCGCGCCGATCCCGATGTCGTAGTACCAGGGCACCCACGCCAGCAGGGAGATCATCTGCTTGCGGTGGCTCACGCCCGTGTCGAGCAGCCCGCCGGTGGCCTTCACGGACCACGAAGCCTCGCTCGAAGACGAAGACGAAGAAGTGGAAGAGGAAGACGCGGACGATGTCGACGATGACGAAGCCGAGCTGTCCGCCGGCTTGTCCTCGGCGCGTGCAGACGGGGCGACGCACAGCACGCCAGCGAGGACGAGGCCACCAAGGTACCGACGCATGATCGAATCCTCCTATCGTGAGCCGGCGGCAGGTTAGTCGCTGCGAGTCCGACGTCAAGGAGCGAGTGGCGCGCGGCCCCGGTCCTGCCGGAGCGACCAACGCTGTGGTTCCCTTGGCTACCCTGCCACCTGTACGACCGACGCCTACCTCGAGCCCGAAGGGCGGCTCCCACTTGCCGGATCGGCACTCGAAAAGGCCGGAATCCGCATCCTGGAGCCCAAGGTGGCCCCAGGAGCCGAGTTGGTTGGCCAGGCTTGCTTCAATACACCTGACCCTCGAAGAGGCCGTGCCCGAGCCGCCCAGGAGCCCACAGAGGCACTCCCGAGGCCTCACCGAACAATGCGCAAGACACCGTAATTGCTAGTCTATTGTCACAATCACCGCCAGGAGCAGTGGTACTCGCAGTGGTCGGCGCCGGTTGCCCGACAGAGCTTCTCGACCACCTGGACCCCCTTGCCCCCACACAGCTCGATGGCCCGGACGTGCCAGCCCACCACCGTGAGGCAGTCTGTCGCGGTCACGCTCTCGGCATCGAAGGTGCGCAGGATGCACGAGGTGGGGCCGGTCTTCTCGTACTCGCGCCGTCCCACCGCGTAGTACGCGGCATAGATGACCGAGGCCTGGGAGAGGAGGAAGTGCGGGTCGTCCTTCTTCACGAAGTGGCGGTGCGGACCGACGAGGTTCACGTCGGCCGAGGCCGCCCCCATCTCCAGGAAGACGCGCTTGGGCTGGTCGGGCGAGAACACCTTGGCGATGGCG
>CAZAIE010001342.1:0-2153 GCA_964485035.1 uncultured Myxococcaceae bacterium
GGTCCGGAACGCCACGGCGAACGCCATTCCCTGGACTCCGCAGTTCTACTACTCGTCCTACGGTTCGTGGAACGAGTGGGCTGGTGCGGCGCTCAACGGGTCCGAAGTCTGGAACTCGGGGGGGGGCAACGCCTACTGGAGCACCGCCACTGTCACCCTGTCGCTGCCGCCCGGTCGGACCAGCACCTTCATCGTCAATGCGACCAGCGGCCCGCCCTGGAACAACTACGGCAACATGGGAGAACGCTTCACGGTGCTGGCCTTCTACAACAACAGCCTCGCCCTGCCGGCCGGCCTCGAGTACGTGGATGACCTCGACACTGCAACGGGCGGTTGGGATCAGTAGTCCGAAGTGGCCGGCTAGGGTCCCGCGATTGGACTCGGAAGGTAAGTGGCACTCTCACTGACCGTCAACTCCGGGAAATCCATCCGGATCCTGGTGTCGATGACAGGGCAGGAGAAGGCTCGTCGGGCGAAAACTTGAGGCCGGGGAGTCCCCGGCGCACCATCGGGGGCGTGCAGGTCCGAGCCGCCCTCCCTGGAGATCTCGAGTTCGTCCGCGACCTCGCGGGCGAGGTGTTCGCGCCGTACGGCGACTACCGCAAGATGCTCCCCAAGTGGTTCCGCACCGCGGGGGTCATGACCTTCGTCAGCGAGCGCGACGGCGTGCGCACCGGCTACGTGATGGTCGCCTTCTTCCGCGAGGCGGGCGTGCTGGTCGGCGACGTGCTGGCCATCGCGGTCGCGCCGGAGCACCAGGGCCACGGCCTCGGCCGGATGCTGCTGCAGCACGCGGTCACGGTCTGCGAGCAGGTGGCCGAGACCACCCCGGTGCGCGCGATGCGGCTGACCGTCGCCGACACCAACCTGCGCGCCCAGCACCTCTTCAAGTCCTTCGGTTTCCGGCAGGTCGAGGGCGAGTTCGGGCAGTACGAAGGCGGCCAGCAGGCGCTGCACATGGAGCGCGCTCTCCCCTGAACTCTGGACGGCCGCTGGAATGCCGGCCAACCCCGTCCGTCGAAGGAACTGGCACCCGCACTCCTCCGAGGTAGACTCGGCCCCTTTTCCACGTTCGTAGAGAGGCCAGCATGCATCGCCTGCTCGTACTCGCCGCGCTCCTCGTCGCCCTTCCTGCCTGGGCGGGTGCGCCCGCCAAGGCCAAGGCCAAGAAGGCCCCCGAGCCGGTGTTCGCCTACATCGTCCCGGACAGCTCCCTCGGCGACACCGACTCGGACTACCTCAAGAGCGTGGCCGGCAAGGTCCGCGGCCGGCGCGGGGTCAAGAAGGCCACGGTCGAGGGCAAGCACGTGGTCCTCGAGATCCAGCTCGGGGCCTTCCGCGCCGCCGACGTCATCCGCGGCATCGAGGGGATGAAGGTGGAGATGCGCGTGCCCTACAAGACCGTGCACCTCGACTTCCTCGCCGAGGCGAGCTTTCCGCCCATCGCCCGCGTCGAGGGAGACGCGGTCACCGTGGAGATGGGCGAGGCGGTCCGCAAGGCCATCGAGTCCGCCATCCGCTTCAAGCCCCCCGAGCGCATGAAGTGCTACGGCAAGACCGTCGGCCCCGAGGCCAACGAGGCGGTCCTCTCCCGCTACGAGGAGGAGAAGCGGCCGCCGGTGTCGATGCTCCCCTTCATGGCCGAGGCTGACCTCGACGGCGACAAGCGCCAGGACCTCTACCTGCGCTTCGAGGGCGCCAGCGAGTTCGTCATCTTCAACAAGGCCGACGGGCTCAAGGCCGTCCCGGTCAAGCGCGAGGAGTCCGAGGGCATCCCCCGCTGCGACCTGACCCCCACGCGCTACGCCAAGCCGGTGGGCAAGCAGAAGATCAAGTGCATGTCCGAGACCGAGCACGTGGGCGACGCCATCGAGCGCGTCCAGGCCAACCGCTCGAACAACCTCCTCATGTGGGACGGCAAGGGCTTCACCACCTGCGAGCCGCTCGGCGAGGGCGCCATGCCCACCGCGCCGCGCCCGCCGCCCGGGGAAGGCCAGCAACAGCAGCAGCAGAAGAAGCCCGCCGACGAGGACAACTGGTAGAGCGGATCGAGCCGGCGGCCTAGGCGTCCCGGAGCGCTTCTGTCGACTTCTATCCATGCGTAGTTCGGGCGTTTTCTGGCGTTGACGGCCGCGAGAGCCGGGGGTTAGCAT
>CAZAIE010001343.1:0-2150 GCA_964485035.1 uncultured Myxococcaceae bacterium
GGCGAAGACGGTCGCTCCCTGAGGCTGCCCGCGTGTCTGCCGAGTTCGACGCCCTCCGCTCCGAGGTCTGGCGCACCGCCAGCGACGACCAGCTCGTCGAGGCGGCGATGCAGGAGGCCTTCCTGGCGCTGCTCGGCCGGCGGCTCGAGGCCTCCCGCGCGCTCTACCTGGAGGTGGCGCCCGCCGAGCTGCGCTGCACCCACGAGTGGCGAGCGAACGGGCTCGCGCGGGTGCCAGGGCCGTTCCCGCTGACCCTGAAGAACCTGCTGCTCCCCGTGGCCGCGCGCGCCTTCAGCCCCCAGGAGCTGGGCTGGCCCTCGGCGGTGGGCACCGGCAGCGTGCTCGCCACCGCCTACCAGATCCACGGCCGGCCGGAGGGCTTCTTCGCCCTGGTCCGCGACGCCCCCTGGCCGGCGGAGGCCAACGCCTTCCTCGCCGAGGCGGTGGGCATCGTGGCCCACGCCGCCGGACGGCGCCGGGCGGAGGCGGGGATGCGGGCGTCGGAGCTGCGCTACCGCATCGTCTCCGAACTCTCCACCGACTTCGCCTTCTCCTGTGCGGTGCGCCCGGACGGCGGCGCCTCGTTCGAGTGGTCGACCACGCCGCGCACCTTGGCCGGCCTCCCCACCCCCGAGCCCCAGTCCCGCAACTGGGCGGAGTTCGTGCACCCGGAGTACCGGACGCTGGCCGACGACCTCTGGCGCCGGGCGCTGAAGAACGAGCCCGGCTCGGTCGAGGTGCGGCTCGCCTCGCGCCACGGCGACGGCGGCTGGGCCCAGCTGCAGACCCGGCCGGTGTGGGACGCCCTGGCCCAGCGGGTGGTGCGGGTGTTCGGCCTGGTCCGCGACGTCTCCGAGCGCGTCACGGCCGAACGGGCCCTGCGCCGCGAGCGCGACGTGGTGCGGGCCATCCTCGACGCCTCGCCCAACCCGGTGCTGCTGGTGTCGCTGCGCGGCCTCGTCACCGAGTGCAACCCCGCCAGCTGGCGGATGATCGGCGGGACCTCGCGGGCGGAACTGGTGGGCCAGCCGCTGCAGCGCTTCATCGCCGAGCGCGAGCGGGGGCGGGTCCCCGAGGTGCGCCGCCAGCTCGAGCGCGAAGGCGTGGTCCGCTCCGAGCGGGTGAGCGGGCTCGACCTCGCGGGCCACGAGCTCTTCCTCGAGGTGTCGCTGGGCCCGGTGCGGACGCCCACCGGGGAGCTTCTGGGCTACTGCATCGTGGCCCAGGACCTCACCAGCCAGCTGGCGCTGGACGCGCGCGTGCGCCAGGCGCAGAAGGGGCACAGCCTGGAGGCCCTGGCCGGGGGCATCGCCCACGACTTCAACGACCTTCTGGCGGGCATCGTGGGCAACGCCGAGGTCGCGCTGCAGGCGCTGCCCGAGACCTCGCCGGCGCGCACCGACCTGGGCCACGTCATCGCCTCCGCCGAGCGTGCCGCCGACCTCACGCGCCAGCTGCTCGCCTACGCCGGCCGCGAGCCCATGGCCCTGGAGCGGGTGGACCTCTCCGCCCTGGTGCGCGACACCACGCGGCTGTTGGAGAGCTCGGTGTCGAAGAAGTGCGCCCTGCGGCTCGACCTCGCCCGCACCCTCCCGCTGGTGGAGGGCGACCCCTCCCAACTGCGGCAGCTGCTGCTGAACCTGGTGGTGAACGCCGCCGAGGCGGTGGGCGAGCGGTCCGGAGCGGTGGCGGTGCGCACCGGCGCACGCCGGGTGGACCGCGCGGCGCTCGCGCAGGCGGCGGTGGGCGCAGAGTGCCCGGAGGGCGAGTACGCCTTCCTGGAGGTCTGCGACGACGGGCGGGGGATGACCCCCGGGACGCTCGCGCGCGCCTTCGACCCCTTCTTCAGCACCCGCACCGACGGCCGCGGGCTGGGGTTGTCGGCGGTGCAGGGCATCGTACGCGCGCACCGGGGCGCGGTGCTGGTGGAGTCCGAGCCGGACCAGGGCAGCACGTTCCGGGTCCTCTTCCCGGTGGCGCCTCCCTCGGTCGCGCGCCAGCCCACCCCGGAGCCCTCGCTGGCGGTGGGGGGCCGGGTGCTCCTGGCCGACGACGAGGAGCTGGTGCGGCGGGCGACCCAGGCGATGCTGGAGCGCGCCGGGCAGGCCGCTGGCGATGACCACCGGGAGGTCGGGGCGCAGCCGGCGCAC
>CAZAIE010001344.1:0-2149 GCA_964485035.1 uncultured Myxococcaceae bacterium
GTCCACGAGACCAGCTTCGTGAGGGCGCGCATCGGCGGCTGGTGGGGGAGCAGGCGGGCCACTGGGACGTCGGCGGGGGTGAGCGGCATGGGCCCGGGAAGGTAGCGGCGTGGTGTTTGAGCCGCAAGGAGGGGGAAGCAAGCACGGCTTGTAGGCCGCGGGGAAGGGACGCTAACGTCCGTCGCTCCATTCGAAGTCCGGAGGAATGACATGCGCACCCTCGTCGTCGCCGCCGCCCTCGCCGTGCTCCCGGCCGCGGCTCCCGCCCAGACCCCGGCCGACGCCAAGAGCGATGCCAAGAAGGAGGTCGCCAAGCCGGCCGAGAACGGGGGGTGGACCGCGAAGGTGCGCAAGGGCACCACCCTGTTCGCCACCTTCCAGACCAGCAAGGGCGACCTCGTCGTGAAGCTCTTCACCCAGGACGCGCCCCGGACGGTGGAGAACTTCGTCTCGCTGGCCGCTGGGGAGAGGGAGTGGCTCGACCCGCGCAACACCCAGAAGACCCGCAAGCCGCTCTACGACGGCACCGTGTTCCACCGGGTCATCCCCAAGTTCATGATCCAGGGCGGCGACCCGCTGGGCCAGGGCTTCGGCGGCCCGGGCTACAAGTTCGAGGACGAGTTCCAGAGTGGCCGCAAGTTCGACAAGCCCTGCCTCTTGGCGATGGCCAACTCGGGCCCCGACACCAACGGCAGCCAGTTCTTCATCACCGAGGTCCCCACCCCGCACCTGAACGGCAAGCACACCATCTTCGGCGAGGTGGTGAAGGGCTGCGACCTGGTCGCGAAGATCGGCCAGGCCCAGGGCGGCGAGGTGCAGCTGAAGAAGGTGGTGCTCTCCGAGAAGCCCTGAGAGCCGGCCGAGCGGGAAACGAGGCAGCAGGTCGGCCGGCGGCTCGAGACTTCAGGCTTCAGGAACTACTTCTCCTCGAGCTCGGCGAAGACCTGCACCTCGGGCAGCGGTGACTTGAAGGCCAGGGCCATGGCGTAGCGCCACTGCAGCCCGCTCTGCAGTTGCTCCACGCGGATCACCTCGCCCACGGTCTTCTTCACGTCCTGGGGGTTGGAGGTGACGTAGAAGGTCAGCTCCAGCTTCTCCCCGACCGTGAACTTGCTGTTGCTGAGCAGCATGGTCCCGGAATCGCTCACGTCGCGCGTCACGCCCAGGCGCTCCTTGCGCTGGTCCGAGTCGATCTGGACGGGGACGACGACCACGTGACGCTGCGCGCGACGGCGGTTGCTGCTTTTCTCGGTCATGGGCGGGCTCCAGGCGACCGCTAGGGTAGAGCCTCCGTTTGCACCCGGGCAAGCACTTGGTTCTGCTGGCTTCTTCGCTGCCCAAGGCTCCCCAGCGGGGGTGGCGCGGAGGACCCGGGGCCACTACTGTCGAAGGCCTGCCCATGACCCGATCGATCCCGTGGCGCCGCGGCCTGGGCGCGAAGCTCGCAGCGCTCATCGGCTCCATCACGCTGCTCTGCGTGGGGCTCTTCGCCCTCGCGGCCATCCGCGCCCAGGAGCGCTACGCCATCGAGCAACTCCGGCGCGGCGCGGGTCAGCTCAGCGAGACCATCAAGAGCAGCGTGCACCACCACATGCTGGCCGACGACCGGCTCGCCGCCTACGGGGTCATGGAGACCATCGGCAAGCAGGCCGGCATCGACACCGTCCGCATGTTCAACCGCGAGGGGCGGGTCACCTTCTCTACCGACGCCGCCGAGGTCGGCCAGGTCCCCGACGCGAAGCGGTCCACCTGCGCCGAGTGCCACCACGCCCCCAAGCCCGACGACCCGCGCCTCTGCCCGGTCTCCCACAGCCGGGTGCACCAGGCGCCCGACGGCCACCGCGCCCTGGCGGTCTCCACGGCCGTGCTCAACGAGCGCTCCTGCTTCACCGCGGCGTGCCACGCCCACCCGGAGTCGCAGCGGGTGCTGGGGGTGGTGGACCTGGGGCTCTCCCTCGAGGAGGCCGACCGGGCCATCCTGCGGCTGGAGCGCGAGATCCTGATCCTGGCGGCCGCCGCCATCCTGGCGCTGCTCACCGGGGTCCTGCTCTTCGTGCGCGCCAGCGTGCTGCGCCCGGTCAAGGACCTGCTGGAGGGCACCGCGCGCGTCGGCGAGGGCGACCTCGCGGCCTCCATCCCGGTGCGCTCC
>CAZAIE010001345.1:0-2148 GCA_964485035.1 uncultured Myxococcaceae bacterium
GGGGGGCTTCACCCGCCGGGGCTGGGACGAGGTCGTGCGGATGAAGCTCGAGCTCTCGGGAGCGGACGACGACGAATGGCTCCTGGGGGAGGGCGTTCGCAAGCAGGATCGGTCGGGGCTCAAGGGCAAGTACTACGAGCGGTACATCGCGGAGTGGAAGGAGTTCCTCAGCGCGATCCGCGTGGACGAGCCGGAGACGAACGCCGAGGCTCTCGCGCTGCTGCAGTCGATGACGCGGGGCGAGCCGAACTCGCTGGTGCGGCTCTGGCGGGGCGTGGCGAACAACGCTCGTCTCGTCAGCGAGGCCGAGAAGAAGGCGCGCGGTGCGGTCGATGGCCTGTCCAAGGCGGCGATGGACAAGGTGAAGGGGGCGCTTGGAGCGGGCGCGGGGGCGGCAGACGTGGCCGTCGCCGCGATGCGCACCAACACCCTGGGGCCGATGGACGTCGAGCGGGCCTTCTCGGGCTTCGTGACCTTCGGGGTACCACCTCCGGCCGCCCCGGACGCCAAGCCTGCCGCCACCGCCCTCGACCTGTACCTGGAGCAGTTGCTCTCGGTGAGGGACGCGTTGCAGGGCGAGGTCGACAACCCGGGCGAGCGCACAGCCCTCCAGGCCCGGCTCGCGGCAGCGCGCAACAAGGTCCGCACGCTCATCGACCAGCAGGAGGTGGGCTGGCGACCCAGGCTCAATGCGCTGCTCTGGCCACCGCTCGAGTCGATCGCCCGGACCTCGACGGGCGAGGCGGCGGGGGCGGCGAATGCCCGCTGGTGCACCTCGGTGGCTGCACCGTTCGAGCGGGCGCTGGGGAAAGCCTACCCGTTCGTGGCGGAGGGGCCCGACGCCCCGCTCGCGGACTTCGCCGAGTTCTACCGTCCCGAGACCGGCACGCTCTGGGCGTTCGTGGGCAGCGCCCTGAAGGGAGACCTCGAGCGGGTCGGGGACCACTACGAGTTCACGAAGAAGCTGGGGAACGTGGCGGCGAACTCGTATCGGCCGGGGTTGCTCGACTTCCTCAGGGAGGCGCGGGACCTCACCAGCGCGATGTTCCCACCCTCGGCCTCGGAGCCGCAGGTCCCGTTCTCCATCCACATCCGCCCCGCCCCCAACCTGGCGTCGGTGGTCTTCGAGGTGGACGGGCAGGTGGTCGAATATCGGAACGGCCCCGAGGAGTGGCACCAGCTCAAGTGGCCGAACCCGCCGCACGGGGGACGGAGCGTCGTGCGGGTGCGCGCCGCCCGGGGAGGCGAGCAGGAGGTGCAGCGGGTGGGGGAGTGGAGCCTCTTCCGTCTGCTCGAGTCGGCGACGGTCCGGCCCCTGGGCGACCGCCTCTTCCTCGCCACGTGGCACTTCGGCGGAGCGGGCGCCGACGTCGAGGTGGAGATTCGGCCGGGCCGTACCGAGGCCCCCTTCTTCGGCTGGAGGAAGGCGGACAAGAAGCTCTTCCGCCTCTTCCGGGCCAATGCCTTCCCGCGCGACATCGGCAGGGGCGCGTCCTGTCCGCCCACGCGCTGAACACGAGGCGATCATGGGTTACGAGCAGATCAAGAATCTGGCGGATTCCTGGCTGGAGCCGGGGGCTCCCGTCGGGGCGTCGGGCAAGCTCGACCCCCGGTACGAGGCTCTGCTGCAGGAGGTGGCCAAGCTCGAGTCGCCAGTGGCGGGGGCGGTGGATTGGCCGAAGGTGGTCGCCTCGGGAGGGGAGATCCTCAAGGGCCTGTCGCGAGACCTGCTCGTCGCCGCCTATGTCGCCTACGGCCTCGGGATGACCAAGGGGGTGCCCGGTCTCACGACGGGATGCGTGTTGCTCTCGGAGATGATGGAGCGCAGCTGGGAGGTGCTGTTCCCCGAGCTCAAGCGCCTGCGCGGCCGGGCGAACGCGATGGGCTGGTTCCTGGAACGAGCCCCGATTCTGGTGAAGGCCGCTTCCGAGACCAGTCAGAAGGCATCGGAAGTGGAGCTTCTAGAGGAGGCCTCCAAGCGGCTTGCCGAGGTCACGCGGGCGAAGCTGGACGCTCTGGCCCCGAACACCCGCAGTCTCAGCGAGGCCGTCGAACGGTTGAAGCTGTCCCTCCCGAGCGACCCGGTGGCCCCCTCGGGTTCGGTCCCCGTCCCGACGACGGTTACGGCGCCTTCGCCCGCCCCTTCGC
>CAZAIE010001346.1:0-2145 GCA_964485035.1 uncultured Myxococcaceae bacterium
TCGCGGGTGTCGCTGGGGGGCCTGCTCGGGGGCGGCCGGCTCGACGAGGCCACGGTCGGGCGGCTGCAGGCGCTGCCCGGCGTCGCGCGCGCGTTCCGCAAGATGGACCTGCGCGTCCCGGCGATGGGCGGACCTGGCCCGGGCCTCTCCGAGACCTTCCAGGTCCCGCGCAACATCTACATCGCGGTCATCGCCACCGGGGTCGAGCCCGGGTACGTCGCCGAGGACCTCGCCCCCGGCGCCGGCTTCGAAGACCCCGGCCCCGACCGGCCCATCCCCGGTCTGGCGGCGCGGCGGTTGCTCGAACTCTACAACAAGAGCTTCGCCAAGGCGCAGGGGCTCACCCCCATCGGCGAGTCGTTGCTCATGACCGCGGCGGGGGTGGAGCTCCTGACCGTGCGGCTGGGGCGCAGCATGCGGGGCGACACCGGGCTGACCGAGCGCCGGGTGGGCATGACCTTCTCCGGCCTCTCCGACCGCGCGCCGCTCCACGGCGTCCTCGTACCGCTGGAGTCGGTGCGCCGCCTCAACCGGCTGTATGGCGTAGACGCCGACGAGTACTCCGCGGTGACGCTGCTGGCGAAGAGCCCAGATGCGGTTCCGGGCATCGTCCAGGGAGTCAAGGAGATGGGCTTCTCGGTGGACGAGAGCGACAAGAAGCTGGCCGAGCGCGTGGGGGCGGCGGTGGCGGTGACCACCGTGGCGCTGGCGCTGCTCTCGGCGCTCATCTGCCTGCTCGCCGCGGTGAACATCGCCCACGCGCTCTCCGCGAGCACGCGGGCGAGGTCGAAGGAGCTGGGCGTCTTGCGCGCGGTGGGGGCCACGCGGCTGGACGTCGCCGGGCTGGTGCTGGGAGAGGCCGCGGTGATTGGCCTCCTGGGCGGGGCGGTCGGAGCGGGAATCGCCCGGCTGCTCGGCGCCATGCTGGACCAGCTCGCGCGCACCCGGCTGCCCGACTTCCCCTTCAAGCCCGAGAGCTTCTTCCAGTTCTCCCCCGCCCTCTGGGGCGGAGCGCTGCTCCTGGGGGTCGTGGCGGCGCTGTTGGGGGCGCTGGTGCCTGCTCTGGGAGCCTCAAGAGCCAGCCCCGCTCGCGCACTGGCAGGGTAAGATGCCGCGCCATGTCCGAGCCGACCCAGCCCCAGCGCCCACCTGAGCCTGCCCCTACCCCTGCACCTGCTTCGCCTGCCGCACCCGCGTCGTTCCGCGGCGTCCTCGCGACGAGCCTCGTCTCCCTGCTCGTGCTGCTCTGGTACGGCGTGCGTTACCTCTCCCTCGCCCTCGAGGCGCGCGGCCGGACCGCGGCGCTCATCGCCCTGCCCCCCTGGTGGTTCTACGTGCTGGTCCTTCTCGCAACGCTCGTGGCGACCGCGGTCGCGGTGGCGGCGAAGCTGCGGCGCCTGCCGGCCGACTCCCGGAGCTACCGCCTGCTCCCGGTCGCCGCGGTGCTGGTCCTCGCCATCCAGACCTTCCTCGTCCCGCCCTGCCAGCTCCCGCTTCCCGTGGAGGACGTGCTCGCCGTCCAGCTCTCGACGCTCGACGCCGAGGCCCTCACCATCGACGGGCGCCTCCCTGCCGACCCAGCGAAGCTGGACGAGATGCTCGACCCCGAGCCCTACCGCCCTCCGTTCATCGGCCCGGACGGGAACAAGCTGCCGAAGTGGAGGATCATCGTCCGCACCGGGTGCACCGGGCCGGACCTGGAGGTCCCTGCAGGCGTCGAGACCGGCTCCCTCTTCTACTGCCTCTCGGCCGACCAGAAAGTGGCTTGGGTCTCCGTGGTCGGGCTCGGCGGCTCGCTCACCGGTGCGCCCGCCATCGCCACCGCGGGGGGCCAGCCGCTGGTGGCCGTCCTGCAGGTCCCCGACCCCGAGGTGGCCAACCTGCCGCCCGAACCCGCTCCCGTCCCCGAAGGGGCCCCTCCCCCAAAGCCATAGGCGACGTTCCGGCCGCTGGGGCATCTTTGCCTACTTCTCGTCTGTCCGAACAAAAAGGAAGGTCATGAAAGTCACCGCGAAGAGCGTCGTCTCCCTCGAGTACTCCCTGCACCTCGGGGACGGAAAGGTCGTGGACTCCAGCGAGGGCGGCCACCCGCTCACCTACCTGCACGGCCTGGGGCAGATCGTCCCGGGGCTCGAGAAGCACCTG
>CAZAIE010001347.1:0-2144 GCA_964485035.1 uncultured Myxococcaceae bacterium
TTCGTGGCCAGCGCCGCCGCCGCCTTCCCGGTGTCGAGGACCGCTGGCACCGGCAGCGAGGTCACCCGCAACGCGGTGGTCGCCTCGCGCGTCGAGGGCTTCAAGAAGAGCATCCGCAGCCCGCTGATGCTGCCCGCGGTGGCGCTCGTGGACCCGGCGCTGACCGACGCGACCCCGCCGGGGCAGACCGCAGCGTGCGGCCTGGACGCCCTCACCCAGCTCGTGGAGCCGTACGTCTCGCTGAAGGCGATGCCGGTCACCGACGCGCTGGCGCTGCAGGGGCTGCGGCTGGCGCGCCCCGCACTGCCACGCGCCTACGCGAACGGCGGGGACGCGGCGGCGCGCGACGATCTGGCGATGGCGAGCCTTTTGGGCGGGCTCTGCCTCGCGAACGCGGGGCTCGGCGCGGTGCACGGCATCGCCGCAGCGCTGGGCGCGCGCTTCGACGTGGGCCACGGGCTCGCCTGCGCGACGGTGCTCGCGGCGACGGTGGAAGTGAACCTGCGCGCGCTGGCCCGCCGCGACCCGGACGGTCCGGGGCTTGGGCGCTACGCCCGGGTCGGCGAGGCGCTGGCCGGCCGGACCTTCGAGACCGACGCCCAGGCGCGCGAAGCGGGGCTGACGGTCCTCCGCGAGCTGTGCGCAGAGCTCAAGGTGCCGCGGCTCTCGACGCTGGGCGTGCAGCCCGCGCACCTGCCGAGGCTGGTCGCCGAGTCGCGCGGTTCGAGCATGAAGACCAACCCGGTGGTCCTCGAGGACTCCGA
Source organism: uncultured Myxococcaceae bacterium (assembly GCA_964485035.1). Taxonomy (GTDB): domain Bacteria; phylum Myxococcota; class Myxococcia; order Myxococcales; family UBA5297; genus CAZAIE01. The sequence goes on from CAZAIE010001347.1 coordinate 765, forward strand.
GATCCAGGCCATCTTCGAGGCCTCGCTCTGATCCGAGCGGCGTCCGACGAGCGGAGCCGTCTTCCCCCGCGGGGCCCGGGCGTGGTTCCATTCCGGTCATGACCGCGCCCGACCGCGCCCGCCTCCCCGAGTCCGTCGTCCGCGCCGCGCGCCTGGCGCCGGTGCCGATGTACCTGCGCGCCATCTTCGCCCGCCTGCCCGAGGCGGTGGCGCTGGACGCGGTGATCGGCGGGACTCCGGAGGACCTGCCGCTGGCCGCGCGTCAGCTGCTGAAGCTGGCGCTGGTCTCCGAGCAGCTCTCGCTGCGCTCGGCGGCGCTCGTCGACGCGCCCTCGGAGCCCTCGGTGCGGCTCACCTTCTCGCGCAGCGGGCAGTCGTACTCGCCCTCGCCCGAGGAGCTCGCGCGAGGCATCACCTTCGTCGCCCAGCGCGTGCTCGAGGCGCTCTTCGCCCGGGTCGAGTCCAGCGAGCTGCTGCAGAGCTTCGCCTTCCAGTCCTCGAACCTCGCCACCCTGCGCAGCATCACCACCTTCATGCTCCAGGCGACCGACGTCGACCAGGCGCTCTACATCATGCTGTCGGGGATCACCTCGGGGTACTCGCTGGGCTTCAACCGCGCCGCCCTGTTCGTGTGGAGCTCGGAGCGGCACGCCTTCGTCGGCTCCAAGGCCATCGGCCCGAACGACGAGCAGGACGCGCACCGCATCTGGGAGGCCATCGAGTACGAGGACAAGGACATCGAGGCGCTCATCGCGGACTACGCGCGGCGCACCTTCGACACCCGTTTCCAGCAAGCGGTGCAGGGCATCGAGCTGGCGCCCGGGCGCGACGAGGTGGGCCGGGTGCTCGCCAGTGGCCACCCGGTGCACTTCCGCACCGCGCCCGAGAACCCGGGCCTGCGCCAGCTGGACGTGGGCAGCGAGTACGTGCTCGCGGGCCTCAAGCCGCACGGCAAGACGCTGGGGCTCATCCTCGCGGACAACCGCTTCAACCATGCCCCGGTCTTCCCCGACCAGCTCGCGTACTTCTCGTTCTTCATCGACCAGACCGCGCTGGTCTGGGAGAACCTCGCGCTGCTCAAGAGCGTGGAGGAGCTGGCGCGGGTGGACGGGCTCACCGGGACGTTCAACCGCCGGGAGCTGGAGGCGCGGCTGGAGCACGAGCTCTCGCGCTGCCAGCGCCACGGGCGCCCGTGCTCGCTGCTGATAGCCGACGTGGACCGGTTCAAGCAGATCAACGACTCGAAGGGCCACGAGGCCGGTGACCAGGTGCTCAAGCAGCTGGGGTTGCTCCTCAAGGAGTCGACCCGCGCCGACGACGTGGTGGGCCGCTTCGGCGGCGACGAGTTCGTGGTGGTCATGCCCGAGGCCAACCCGGACC
>CAZAIE010001348.1:0-2142 GCA_964485035.1 uncultured Myxococcaceae bacterium
CCCCCAACGCCTGTCCCGCGGGGACGTCGTGCGGCGCGGGCGGGACCTGCGTCTGCACGCCCAGCTGCGCCGGGCGGGTGTGCGGCCCCGACGGCTGCGGCGGCACCTGCGGCGCGGCGCCGTGCGCCACCGGGAAGACCTGCGACAACGCCACGGGCCAGTGCGTGGCCTGCAAGCAGGGCAGCCAGTCCTGCGTCGCCCCGGGGGAGTGCTGCAGCGGCGCGTGCACCGCGGGCCGGTGCAACGCCTGCTCCGGCGAGGGCCAGGCCTGCGGCACCTCCGGCTGCTGCCAGGGGCTGAGCTGCCTGCGCGGCCTCTGCCGAGGCTGCAAGCCCAACGGGGCCGCCTGCGCGTCGTTCGGCGAGTGCTGCTCACAGAGCTGCAACGGGACCTGCCAGCCGACCTGCGGGGAGCCGGGCACGGTGTGCGACGGGGCGGGGTGCTGCAGCGGCGAGATCTGCGCAGCGGGGACCTGCTGCACGCAGAAGGGGAGCGGGTGCACCACCGCGCAGGAGTGCTGCTCCAGTGACTGCCAGCAGAACGTCTGCGGCTGTGGGCAGGTGGGGGCCCGCTGCGGCGCCGCGGGCGACTGCTGCACCGACCTCGCTTGCGCTGCCGGGGCCTGCTGCAAGGCGCTGGGACGCGACTGCAACAACGGGTCGGAGTGCTGCGACGGCTCGACCTGCTCGGGTGGCAAGTGTTGCCTGGGTTCGCAGACGACCTGCACCGCGGACGGGCAGTGCTGCTCGGGCCGCTGCCTGAATGGGAAGTGCTGCGATGCGCTGGGCGAGTCCTGCTCCGGGGGCACGGAGTGCTGCTCCGGCCAGTGCACCTCCAGCTACTACGGCCGGTGCTGCGCGGACCTCGGCGCCGCCTGCGCGGCCTCCGCCGACTGCTGCGGGAACAACTGCGAGACCGGGAAGTGCTGCAAGGCGCTGGCGGCGACCTGCGCCCAGGGGACCGAGTGCTGCTCCGGCTCCTGCTCCGCCTCCAGCAAGTGCTGCCGGCCACTGGGCGGGGCCTGCACGGCGACCGCCAACTGCTGCTCGGGGACCTGCACCGGGGGCAAGTGCTGCGCAGCGGTCGGGGCCACGTGCGGCGGCGACGGCGAGTGCTGCTCCGGGTCGTGCGTGGGCGGCAAGTGCTGCAACGGGCCGGGGACCTCCTGCTCGACGGGAGGCACCTGCTGCAGCGGCTCGTGCCAGGGCTACAAGTGCTGCAACACCACGGGCATGAACTGCACCCAGGACGCCGAGTGCTGCAGCGGCGACTGCAACTGGTCGGGGAAGTGCTGCGCCAAGAACGGCGCTTCCTGCGCCACCTCGGCGGACTGCTGCGACGGGACCTGCACGGGCGGCAAGTGCTGCGGGTCCACGGGCAGCAGCTGCAGCAGCAGCACCGAGTGCTGCGCCGGCGACAGCTGCTCGAGCACCTCCTCGGGCAACAAGTGCTGCCGGCTGATCGGCGCGGAGTGCTGGAGCAGTTCCCAGTGCTGCGGCGGGGCCTGCTACTGGCTCTCGTCGGTGAGCAAGCAGGTCTGCTGCATCGACTACGGCAAGCCCTGCGGCAGCAGCACCTACTGCTGCTCGGGGAGCTGCCGCTACGACAGCTCGTCCGGCAACTACGTGTGCTGGTAGTCGGGCGAGGCGTCCATCAGCCGGGGGCGGACGCGTGGGTCGCGGCCGCGACCTGCCGTCGCAGCCGGAAGCTCCCGCCGGTCGCGAGCAGCGTCGCGACGATGGCCAGGCACAGCGCGGCGAACGAGCAGTTGAGCGACTCGCGCATCCCGACGAAGAAGAGGCGCAGGAAGTCGGCCTCGGGCGCGGTGCTCATCGACTGGATGACGCGGGCGGTGGTCTGCAGGCCGGCCACGGTCCCCAGCATCCCGGCGAGCACGGTGGCCACGGCGGTCCCGGTCACCAGGGAACGCGTCGAGGCGCGCGGCCGGGCCAGGAAGAGCGCGCCCAAGGCCAGGGAGAGCCCGCCGAAGAAGAAGACGGGGAAGATGCCGTAGCCAGCGTCCTCGATGAACTCGAGCATCGTGTGCCTCCGGTTCGGGTCTGCCGGAGTGAGACACCGGGAGGAGGTGGGTAACCGCTGCACGGACACCGTCTGGCGCCAAGCGCGGTCTCTGGCCAGGAT
>CAZAIE010001349.1:0-2138 GCA_964485035.1 uncultured Myxococcaceae bacterium
GCTCTCGAGGTCCTTCTTCGGCGGGGCGGTCGTGCACTCCATCGAGCCGCGGCTGGAGCTGCGGGCCGGCACGCAGCGGTTCGGCGAGCCGGTCCAGCTCGCGGCCGGATGGCTGGTTCCCCGGGACGAGTTCGACGAGGTGCCGGGAGCGTTCGTCCAAGGGGTCGCCTCGGTCGGCGCGCGCCTCTTGCGCAAGGGCGGCGCCGAGCTGGGCCGGTTCCTCTTGGGACAGGACGTGGACCTCGCTTCGCTCGAGGCGGCGGACACCTTCGCGCAGCTCTCCGTCTCCCCAGGGTACGTGTCGGTCTCCTCCGGCGGGCGGTGGGACTGGCGCACGGAGCGGCTGGTGACGCTGAACGGGTCGGTGCGCGTGGACGACGGGAGGGGAGACCAGCTGGAGCTCTCCTACGACCGGATGGCGGGCGGTGGCGCCGACCGGATGCGCGCCTCGCTCGACCAGCTCTTCGGTGCGGCGGTGGACCCCGATGCGCCCGGCGCGACCTACGAGCAGCTCGCGGCGTCCCTCGTCGTCGTCCCGTACCCAGGCATCACGCTGCGCTACTCCGCGCTGATGGATCCTGGCCCCGGCCCCTCGACTGTGGAGGCCCCGCGCAGCTTCGCCGACCGCATCCTGCAGCACACCGCTGGGCTCGCGCTCACCAGCTCCTGCGACTGCTGGCGGGTGGACGTCTTCGGCACCTACTACACGCCCAGTCGCTCCTTCGGGTTCGGCTTCCTCATCGACCTGAAGAACCTCGGTTCGTTTGGCCGGTGATTTCCGGACACGTCGGCCGGAGAGGGGAGTAGCATCGCCCTCCCCTGGGGATGGAAGTGGGGGGTCTAGCGCACCCCTGGGGTCTTCAATATTCTCGAGTGGACAGAATTAATCCACGTAGCTTCACTCCCCGTTTCTGGGGCCAGTTCGTGACTTCGACTATCTGAACCTGACGCGGCTGGCGGACGGGAACGGATGCCGCGAGTGGAAGGCCATGGATCTCAACCTTGAGAAGCAGGCTGGACTGGATATCGCGAGAGCACTCGGACGACGCATCCGCCAACTCCGGCAGTCGAGGCCGGAGAAGCTGACGCAGGAGGACCTCGCTGAACGCGCGGACATTTCGGTGTCCTTCCTGTCGATGATCGAGCGAGGAGAGCGGGCGCCGCACATCGAGACCCTGATCCGTGTGGCGGCGGCGCTGGACGTCTCGGTGAGCGAGCTCTTCCTCTTCGCCGAGGCGCAGGAGGAGCCGAAGGCCATCGACCCGATGCTCAAACCCCTCGCCGAGTTCGTGCGCACGCACTCGCTCACCCGCCGCGACGTGGACCGGTTGCTCGGCGTTGCGCGCGCGATGTTCAAGGTCTGAACCCGCGTACCCTCGCTTGACTAGGCAGTCGGGTCGCCGAGAATAGGCGGCCTTACGGCCCGTCGTGGGCCGCTGCTGCGGGGGAGCACGTGGTCGAGCCTGGCAAGCCAACCGTGAACGAAGCCGGAGAGGTCGATCGCCGCGAGGCGATCCTGCGGGCTGCGGTGCGGGTCTTTGCGCAGAAGGGGTACCACGGCTGCCGCATCGCCGACGTGGCGCGCGAGGCGGGGGTCGCGTACGGGCTCATCTACCACTACTTCCAGAACAAGCAGGAGCTGCTGCGCTCGGTCTTCGACGAGAGCTTCGGGTACTTCTCGCGGCTGCTGGGCGGCATCGCCTCGTCGGAAGGGCCGGTGGCCACGAAGGTCGGGCAGATCGTCGAGGCGGCCTTCGCCGCGTACCGGCACGACCCCGACGCCATGCGGGTCCTGGTCCTGGAGGTCCTGCGCAGCCCCGTCTTCCGCGAGGCCGAGCAGCGCAGCGCGTTCCAGGACGCCATCCGCACCATCGCCTCGGTGCTGCGGCAGGGGATGGAGAAGGGCGAGCTGCGCGCGATGGACCCCTTCCTGACGGCCACCGCCCTCTTCGGGGCCATCGAGATGGCGCTCACCACGCTCATCATGGAGACGCCCGGAGCCGAGCGGGCGCAGGGCGACGCCGCTGTGCGCGGCCTGGTCGACCTCTTCCTCGCGGGGCTGCTGAAGCGCTGAGGCCGCCTGGCTAGTGTCCTGACATCGAAGTTCGCATCATTAATCGTCTGAGTGGCTTCCGAGG
>CAZAIE010001350.1:0-2137 GCA_964485035.1 uncultured Myxococcaceae bacterium
CATCTACATCGGCTTCGCCAAGCACGCGGGCGACCAGGACGAGGGCCCGACGGGCTGACGGGCCCGGAGCCGCTGGTCAGAAGACGACCGTCGTCCCACCCGCGAAGGTGTGCCTGGTCCAGCGCCCCGGCAGGACGGTGCACGCGTAGCTCGCGTCGAGCGAGATCCGTCGGGAGAGGTGGACCTGGAGCAGCGGGGCGGGGACGAAGCCCCAACTCTGCGCTGCGCCGACCGACAGGACCGGGGTCTGGAACCCCGCCTCCCCGTCCTGGACGAACAAGGTGGAGAGCTGCGCGCCGAGGTTCAGGGTCACGTGCGTGCCGAAGTGCCGCGTGTACCCGAGCGCCACGTGCAGCGTGAAGTCGTCGGGGGACACCCTGCTGTGCTCGGACTCCATCCCCGCGGTCCCCACGTCCAGTGCGAAGGCAAGGACGTCGCGATCGCTCGTCCACTTGCGCACCACCGTCCCGACCCCGAGCTGGTACATGAACGTCGTCCCGTCGACGTACGAGGAACCGAACGAGAACCAGGAGAAGCCGAGCCAAGGAGAGACCTCGAGCAGCTCGCGGCCGCCGAACCGGTACATCAGCGCCGGGAAGGGGACGTTGAGCAGGAGCCGGTCGGTCAACCCGACCGACCCCGAGGCCCCGAACTGGTCGCTGCTCTTGAGCGCTGCCTGCTGCTCCGTGAGGTAGCTCACCGACAGAGCCCCCTGGAGCCGGGTGCGGCCGCCGGGGAGCGTGAGGTCCCAGCCCACGGGCTCGACGGCCGGGGGCGCGAGCGGCGACTGCGTGCCGAGCACCAGCCCGACCTCGTCCACCAGGATGGGCGGCCCGCCCTTGAGTTCCACATCGACGGACTGCCCTCCCCACTCGACGCGGTAGCGTCCCACGGGCAGCTCGAGGCGCGCGGGGCCGTGGAACTCACCGATCGTCTGGCCGTTCAGCAGGACCCGGTACGCTGGCTGGCTCGTTCCAGGCGCAGGGGGCGGCGGCACCGGTATCGGTGCCGTCAGCTCGGCGGGCACGACGAGCGGAGGAGCGGCCTCCGGGACAGGAGCGTTCTCGGCCGCCAGCACGGCCAGGAGCAGGAGCGAGGTGTACATGGGGCTCTTTCGGGTTCACACGGGCCGTGCAGTTCTCGCTGGGGCGGCTCGACCGGTCAAGGACCAAGGGAGCCCTCGCGCGGCTCGGCGCAGCCCCGCACTGCGGCTAGAGTGCGCCCCATGTTGCGGGTCGCCCAGCTCGTCGAGGACACCGAGGCGGAAGGCCCCGGCCGGCGCTTCGCGCTCTGGATGCAGGGCTGCCCGCTGCGCTGCCCCGGCTGCTGCAACCCGGAGATGCTGGCCCAGGACGGCGGCGAGCTGCGCACGGTCGTGGACCTCGCCCAGCAGATCCTCGCGACCCCGGGCCTCGAAGGCGTGACCTGGCTCGGGGGCGAGCCGACCGCCCAGGCGGCGCCGCTCGCCGCCCTGTCCCGAGAAGTCCGGCGCGCCGGGCTCTCGGTGATGCTCTTCAGCGGCTACACCCTCGAGGAGCTGCGCCAGGCGGGCCCCGACGTCGCCGCGCTCCTCGCCGAGACCGACCTCTTGGTGGACGGCCGCTTCCTGCGCGACCAGCCGGAGACGCGGCGCCGGTGGATCGGCTCGGCGAACCAGCGCCTGCACTTCCTCACCGAGGCCTACTCCCCGGACGACCCGCGCTTCGGGGCCGCCAACACGCTCGAGCTGCGCCTGGAAGGCGGCCGGCTCACCGTCAACGGCTGGCCCGCGGCGGCCGGCAAGGTGACCCGATGAAAGAGCTCCACCCCGCCGAGCACGACCTCGTGCTCCTCGCCCGCGCGCTGGTGGGCGAGGTTCCCGCCGAGTCGGTGGCGAGCCTCGTCGCCGGAGAGCGCGCAGCCCCGGAGCAGCTGGGGCCCACGGCGATGGCGCTTCTCCAGGACACCCTCGCGCGCGGCGCGGTGCTGAACCTGGGGCGTCGCGGCGGCTGGCGTCCACGCCGGCACCTGCACGCCACCGGGGTCTCGAGCGGCCGTCTCTGGGACCGTCACCAGCCGCCGGCGCTGCGCTTCTCGGAGGCCTCGTTCCACCTGCTGCGCTGGCTGCACGGCGCGGCGACCGCGACCCCGCCCAGCC
>CAZAIE010001351.1:0-2133 GCA_964485035.1 uncultured Myxococcaceae bacterium
AGGCGGCGGCCACGGTGATGGTCGAGGCGTTGTAGTAGCCCTGCACCAGGAAGTCGCCGTGGTTGCCCGAGAGCAGCCAGAGGGTGTCGCCGGCCTTCACCGGTGCGCCCGCGTTCTTCGGGCCGAGCGTCGCGCCCGGGGCGTAGGGGAGCTTCGTCCAGTGCTGGCTCTCAATGAGGTTGCCCTCCAGGACCTCCTTGAGGGTCCGCCACGGCCGCGCCGCGGTCCCGTCGCCGTCCTTGCTGCCGTGGACCGGGTCGACGAAGTGCTCCTTGGCGGCGGCGCTCGCGGGGATTGCGAGGGCGAGGGCCAGGGCCAACGCGCGGGCTGCTGGACGCATGACGTCCTCCTTCAGGGACGGCGGGCTGGGGACTGCGGTCGGTGCCCAGTATCGCCGAGGATGGTTCGGGCGTGCTCGGGCGAGCCTGGACCAGAACCCTCTACGATCGGGGCTTCGAGCGTCGCGAGCCAAGGCGCGCGCGGGCGCTCGCTTTTCGCAACCCCGGTCAAGAAGCCGTCTCCGCTCCGAGTCATCCTCGCGCCCCACTCGAACAAGGGAGACGCCGATGACGAGGAGCCGGGCAATTGGATACGTGATGGTGGCGGGCGCGGTGCTGGCTGCGACCGCATGCGCCGGAAGGCCCAAGGGAAGCCAGGCGCCGGACGTGGGCAGGACCGTGGTCCACGCTGGCCATCGGGTCTACTACGAGGTCCACGGCCAGGGCTCGCCCACCCTGGTGTTCATCCACGGATGGACCGGGAGCCACGAGGTCTGGAAGCACCAGCTCGACGCCTTCCCCGGTACGCGGGTCATCGCCATCGACCTGCCGGGCAATGGCCGGAGCAGCCGCCGGCTGGACACGGCCTACACCATGGAGCTGTTCGCCGACGCCGTGTACGAGGTCCTCGCGGCGGAGCGCGTCCCCTCGGCCTTCCTCTTCGGGCACAGCATGGGCTTCGCCGTGGTCGAGGTCTTCCAAGCGAAGTATCCGCAGCTCTGCGCCGGCATCGGCTCCATCGACGGCGCGCACTTCGAGGTCCCAGCCGATCCCGCGGGACAGGCGAAGTGGAAGCAGGAGACGGAGGCGATGGCCGCGGGGATGACGACGGAGCAGGCGCGAGAGGACTTCCTCGCCATGCTCTTCCGCGCCGACACTCCCGCGCTCCTGAAGGACGAAGTGCTGGCCGCCAGCCGCACCGTCCCGTTGGAGATAGGCCGCGGCATGATCGCGGGGGTCGCCGCCGACCAGAAGTACTGGATGCCGAAGAAGGTCGAGCTGCCCTGCCTCGCGGTCTACTCGCCGGCCTACCAGCTGCCGCCGAGCTACCCGGCCGACTTCGCGCGCACCTTCCCGCGCGCCGAGTACCACCAGGTCCGCGACGTCAGCCACTTCTTCATGCTCGAGGTGCCGTACCAGCTGAACCAGCTCATCGCTGACTTCGTCGGTCGGTATGTCCCGCCTGTTGTCCCCCCGTCGCAGACGGACGCTCGAGGTTGAAGCGGTGTGACGATCGCTGGGCGCTCGTCCGCGCTCGGGAGCGGGCGGGCGCCAGCCACTGACTCAGCCGGCCGAAGGACTGGTTCGACAGGGCCCTTGCCGACACCACGCCCATGACGTTGTCGGCGGGCGTGTCGGGGCCGGCCGTATCGGTGGTCGGCACCCCAGGCGGCAGACCGGCCACAGGTACCGCAGTCGACCCTTCATCGCCCCGGTGATGCCTCGCAGCATCGGCGGCGCCTGCCGAGCGCCAAGAGGACCGGGAGCGCAAGGAGCCACGAGGCTTGGTTGGCGCCGGACGAACAGCCGCAGCCGACGTTGGTGATCGCGGGCTCGCTGCCGTCCGCGACGACAGAGCCGGAGGCGTCCGCGAGGGTGGTCGAAGAGTCGGGTAGATCGCGGCCGGCGTCAGCGACGAACGCCGTTGCGTCGGCGTTGGGCAGGGACGAGTCGGACGAGTTGGGAGTGGTGGCGTCAGTGTCAGTGGAGCCACCGTCCGAGGCGACGATGGACCCGGCGTCGGGCGGCATGGCGCAGGCCGGATAGCCGACGAGGCCGGGCGCGCACTGATCGCAAGCGGCGCCGGAGAAGCCCGAGGCGCAGCTGCAAGTGCCGTCGGACTGGGCCACGCCGT
>CAZAIE010001352.1:0-2130 GCA_964485035.1 uncultured Myxococcaceae bacterium
AAGTAGGACCGGGGAATCCCTCGTGCTTCCAGGGGGATCGCCACCGGTGGGCGCAGCGCGTCCGGGCCCGCCCTCCCGGCATCCGGCCCAAGCCCTCCTTTGGGATGGTTGGGGGCGAAGGGGGCAGCGCGTACACTGCGCCGCATGTCCCTGCTCCCCCGCCTTGCCCTCGGCGCCGCGCTGCTCCTGTCTGCCGGCCTCGCTTCCGCGACCCCGCGTCCGCTCCCCGTCCCGCCCGCCGACGCCGCGTCGATGCTCTCGGTGATGACCAAGCTGGGGATGGTGAGGCCCGCCGACGCCGAGAAGATCGCCCAAGAGCACCGCCTGACGAGGGTGAAGGCCTCGCCGGCCTCGCGCGGCAGCGGCACCACCGTGCTGCGGCAGATGCGCCGGTGGATGCACGAGCAGGGCGTCCCGGTGCAGACCCCCGTGCCGCCCCAGACGCTCCACGTGGACTCGTCGCAGTTCCCCATCCGCGTCTTCTACGACGCCGGTCGGATCTCCCAGGCCCAGACCGCGCTCCAGTACGCGGAGAAGGCGTGGCAGCGCCAGGTCGTCCAGCTCGGCTACCGCGCTCCGCACACGCTGGGCGACCCCGACCCGGTGCAGCTGGGCATGGACTTCTACTTCGCGTCCTCCGACGAGTGGGCCGGGCTCACCGTGCCGCTCGCGGACATCCCCTCGACTCCCCTGTGCGACTGCTCCTCGCGCATGTTCCTGAACGACTACCTGCACGGCCCGGACATGGCCACCACGGTGGAGCACGAGTTCAACCACGCCACCCAGGGTGCCACCGACTGCGGCGAGACCATCTCCGCGTGGGAGGGCTTCACCACCGCCGTGGAGTCCATCGGCTACCCCGACGACCAGTCCAACCGCTACATGCTGCGCGAGTTCCAGAACTGGCCGGAGTTCCCGCTGGACTACTGGAGCTATCCCAGCGGTGGCGGCAGCTCGGACCTGCCGGACGCGCTCTACCAGTACGGCGCGGCGGTGTTCCCCTTCTTCCTGAAGGACCGCTTCGCGGGCGGCGACCCGGCCTTCCTACGCGAGGTCTGGGAGTCGTTCAAGCAGGATGGGACCTACGAGCCCGAGAGCGGATCCTGCAGCGAAGGCAATGACCCGGACTGGTTCCAGGGACTGGACGCCCTGCTGAAGACCAAGGGCAGCAGCCTCCCGGAGGCCTTCGCCGAGTTCGCCGTCTGGCGGGCGGTGGTCGGGCGCTACAACGACGGCCAGCACTTGAAGAACGCGGGCTATGTGCCGGCGCCGGCGGTGGCGGTGATCTTCCAGGGCTTCCCGGTGCGCAACTACCTGGTGGTGCGCAAGTGGGGGACCCGCTACCTGGAGTACGTCCCCGCCACCGAATCAGAGGGCCCGCTGGCGATCACCATCACCGGCAAGCTCCCGGCGCTCTGGATTGGCTCGGTGATGCTCTGGCGGCAGGGACAGGCGGTGGAGGTCCTCCCGCTCACGTTCGACGCCAAGGGTGTGGCCTCGTTGCAGACGCCGTTCCTGGCCGGCATCGACCGCGTGCTCATCGCGGTGTCCCAGGTCGCCGGGCCCGAGTACCGGACCGGGGACATGGAATACGCCACGGGGCAGTCCTTCCAGTACTCGGTGACGCAGCTCGCAGGTCAGGACGCCGCCCAGCCGGCGGGCCCCGACGCCGCGCCGGCCGGCCTCGACGCCGAGCCTGCAGGGCCGGACGCCGCTGGCCCGGATGCCACGCAGGCTGGAGCGGATGCGGCACCTGCAGGCCTCGATGCGGGAGCGTCGGGTCTCGATGCGGGAGCGCCGCCGGTGAAGGAAGAGGAAGGCTGCGGCTGCGGCTCCGCGGGCGGCGCCAGCGCGCTGCTCGGCCTGCTCGGACTCGGCGCGCTCCTGGGGCGGCCCCGGTCGCGCCGGTAGAGCAACCGCTTCCAGGTCTCGCCAGCCATCGGATGGGGACCATCCTGGTCCCAGTCCGACTCCAAGAAGGGGGTCGGGTAGTCGCTAGGCGGCTGCGGGGGACCCCGTCTACAAGAAGAGGCCTGGGGGGACAGCACCAAACACCCGAACACAAGGGGCCTCGAATGAGCCGTGCGCAAGGACGTGCCTTGCTGTGCGCCGCGCTGACGCTGGCGGTCG
>CAZAIE010001353.1:0-2128 GCA_964485035.1 uncultured Myxococcaceae bacterium
TCGGACAGCAGGGCCAGGGGCAGCAGGGACAGGGCCAGGGCCAAGACCGCAAGGGGCGCCGCCGTCGTCGTCGCCGCCGTCGTGGCGGAGCCCCTGGCCAGCCAGGACAGCCCGGCCAGCAGAACCAGCAGGGCGGCCAGCAGAACGCCGAGGGGGCTCCGGTCTCCGACGGGAGTGTCCAGGTCACCAGCGGCCCGCAGCAGCAGCAGTTCCAGCAACAGCTCCAGCAGCAGCAACAGCTCGTTCCGGTGGAGGGGGTGCTGGACTTCGATGGCAAGGGCAACTTCGGCTACCTGCGCCAGCTGAAGCGCAACATGCTCGCCGCCGGGGACGACCCCGAGGTGCCCCGCTCGCTCGCCCAGCGGATGCGCCTTCGCAGCGGCGTCTACGTCAAGGGCTTCGGCTTCCAGCGCGGCGCGCGGCTCCAACTGCAGCGCATCGAGACCCTGGACGACCTCGCGCCCGACGTAGTGGCGCGCCACCCGCAGTTCCCCGACCTCACCGTGGTGGACCCCGAGCGGCGCATCCAGCTCGAGCACTCCTCCAGCGACATGGTCACCCGGGTGCTGGACCTCATCTCGCCCATCGGCTTCGGCCAGCGCGGCCTCATCGTCTCGCCCCCCAAGGCGGGCAAGACGATCATGCTGCAGCGCATCGCCCAGGCGATCACCGAGAACCACCCCAAGGCCCACCTCATGGTCCTCCTCGTGGACGAGCGTCCCGAGGAGGTCACCGACATGCGCCGCTCCATCAAGGGCGAGGTGATGGCCAGCTCCTCCGACCGCCCCACCTCCGACCACCTGCAGGTGGCGGAGATGACGCTCGACCGGGCGCGGCGCCTGGTGGAGGAGGGCAAGGACGTGGTGATCCTCCTCGACTCCATCACCCGGCTCGCGCGCGCCTACAACAAGGAGGTCGAGAGCTCCGGCCGCACCCTCACCGGCGGCGTGGACAGCCGTGCGCTCGAGCGCCCCAAGCGCATCTTCGGGTCCGCGCGCAAGACCGAGGAGGCGGGCTCGCTCACCATCCTGGGCACCGCGCTCATCGACACCGGCAGCCGTATGGACGAGGTGATCTTCGAGGAGTTCAAGGGCACCGGCAACATGGAGGTGACCCTCGACCGCTCGCTCGCCGAGCGCCGCATCTTCCCCGCGATCAACATCCCGCAGTCGGGCACGCGCAAGGAAGAGAAGATCATGACGCCCAAGGAGTACGAGAAGGTGAAGAAGCTGCGCCAGATGCTCTTTGCGATGAAGCCCTCCGACGCGATGGAGAAGCTGGTGAAGAAGCTCGCGGAGTTCGAGACCAACGACGAGTTCCTCGACGCGGTCTGAGCGGCTCCGCTGCTGTGTTGGAAGGGCCCTCGTCGCACGCGCGGCGGGGGCTCTTCCGCGTGAGCCCCGTGCTAGAGTCGCCGCCGCTCGAGAGGCGCCATGGCCCTGCAGATCTCCGGAAGCTGCCACTACCACCCCATGCGGCCCGGCATCGGGGTCTGCGTCGAGTGCCGGCAGGTCATCTGCGTGGAGTGCACCACCCAGTTCGAGGGCATCAACCGCTGCGCGGCATGCCTCGAGCGTCTGGGGAAGAAGACCCAGGCCGCCGCGCCGCGCCGGGAGTGGGGGGCGCTGAACCTGTTCACGTTGCTCGGGGTCTTCGCCACGCTCTTCTGCGGTGTGGCCTGGGTCGCCTCCTGGATGGCTCCCTGAGCGATGGCCGCCGTCGCCCCCGACCTCAGGCCCCGCGGGCCGGCCGAGCTCTACGACGCCGCGCTGCACCTCTGCGTGCGCGGCCAGACGCCGCTGCCGGCGCTGGCGCTCGTGGGCGCGGTGCTGCCGGCGCTCTCTGGGCTCGCGCTCGCCCACCAGGCCATCGCCGGCAGGCCGTTCTTCCTGCACGCGGCGCTCTTCGCCCTCTGCCTCATGGCCCGCGGGGTGTTTCTCGGCGCGGCGTCGCTCGCCGGCGAGTCCTGCCTCGAGGGAGCGCCGCTCTCCTCCTGGGCCGCGCTGCGTCGGGCCCTGGCGCGCGGGGTGTCGCTGGGGGCGGCCGGCGGCCTGCTGGTGCTCCTGGAGTGGTTCCTCGTCCCCGCCTCCTTCTTCGTGGGCCTCGCCTTCTGGGCCCCGCTGTACTC
>CAZAIE010001354.1:0-2127 GCA_964485035.1 uncultured Myxococcaceae bacterium
AGATGGACAAGGTGACGCAGCAGGCAGCGGGGAACGCGGAGGAGTCGTCGTCGGCCGCGGAGGAGCTGGCCGGGCAGTCGCAGGCGCTGGCCTCGCTCATCTCGCAGTTCAAGCTCGAGAAGCGCGAGGGCGTGCGGCTCGCGGCCGGACCGGTGCACAAGGCCGTCGCCAGCAGGCCCGCCAAGCTCAAGGCGCTGCAGGCCGCCAACGGCAAGAGCGCGAACGGTCACGCCTCGAAGATGCACCTGAGCCCCGAGGACGTGGTTCCGCTAGACACCGACCCTGATTTCAAGGAGTTCTGACCGAGAGGCGCACGAACGCTTCGTGGGGCCATCTCGTCACGAGGTGGCCCCACGTTTGTGTGCAAGGGGAACCCCGGCCCCGACCTGCTTGGTGTGGGGCGGGCAGGACTCGCGGGGTTCCTCCGTACTCAGGGGCGCGAGGCCTAACACCCCGTCTCCTGGCGGATCCGTTCAAGCCCAGGTCTTGCAAGTGGCTTCGCGGGATTTGCCAGGGGGCCTCATGGAAGCCACTTCGACCAGGACCGAAACGCTCGCTGCGACTTCGGCGGCGGGGAAGTACATGACCTTCAAGCTCGCGGCCGAGGAGTACGGCCTCGAGATCATGAAGGTGCGGGAGATCATCCGGTTGATGGAGATCACCCGCGTTCCCAAGACGCAGGAGTTCATGCGCGGGGTCATCAACCTGCGCGGCCGCGTCATCCCGGTCGTCGATCTGCGCCTCAAGTTCGGGATGCCCCGCACCGAGGCCACCGAGCAGACGGTGATCATCGTGGTGCAGTACGCGGTCGGCGCCCAGGAGATCACCATGGGCATCCTCGTCGACGAGGTGCTCGAGGTGCTCAGCATCGCCAACGAGAACATCGAGCCCAGCCCCGCCTTCGGTTCGGCCGTCGTCGACACGCAGTTCATTCTCGGCGTCGGCAAGGCCGACAAGCGGGTCATCTTCCTCTTGGACATCGGGAGGGTGCTCTCGGCCCAGGAGAGCGTGCAGGTCGCCCAAGCGGCCAACCTGCCCAGTGCCTAGCCAGCAGTTCCACACCTCAACGTCGCATCGGTTCGGGGCCGTCGGCCCTGTGGGAGCCCTGCATGCTGTCCAACCTGCGCATCGGCACGAAGATCATCGGCGCCTTCGGAGTCGTGAGTCTGGTCATCGTCGGCCTGGGCGTCTTCGTCACCGGACGCTTCGACCAACTCGCCGAGGCAGACCAGAACCTCTACGAGAAGATGACGGTGCCGCTCGGACAGATGGTCGACCTGGGCATGCAGACCCAGCGCGCCCGCTCCAGCATCCGCGACATCGTCTTCGCCACCGACGCCCGGGACGCCGCCGAGGAGACCAAGAAGGTCGCCGACCGGGAGCGCGAGTCGATGGCCCTGCTGGCGGAGCTTCAGAAGACGCTCTTCTCCGACGAGGGCAAGAAGGTCCATGCCGCGGTAGAGACGGGGCAGAAGAAGGTCTTCAGCCAGTACCAGGAGATCATCCGTGCGGCGGAACAGGGGAAGAAGGAAGAGGCCATCGCGCTGATGGAGAAGGTGGACCAGGAGGAGATTGCGGTCCGCAAGGCCATCGACGAGTACCGGGGCCTGAAGGTCAAGTTCGCCAAGCAGAGTTCTGAGAACAACCTTGCCACCGCCCAGTCGGTGAAGTCGGTCTCGTGGGGAGTCATCGTGGGGCTCGCGCTCCTCGCCGGCGCGCTCGGGTTCGTGCTCGCCCGCATGATCACCGCTCCGCTGAAGAAGATGATGGAGGTGGCGCGGGCCCTGGCGAAGGGCGACGTGGACCAGGAGATCGCGCACCAGGCCAAGGACGAGACGGGGATGCTGGCCGACTCGTTCCGGGACACGCTGGCCTACATCCAGGACGTGGCGAAGGGGGCCGAAGCGCTTGCGGCCGGCGACCTGTCGGTGAAGCTGGCACCGAAGTCGGCGGACGACGTGCTCACGAAGAACTTCGTCAAGGCGGTGGACACCGTCCGCGCGATGTCGGACGAGACGCAGCGGCTGATCGGCGCGGCGAAGGCGGGGAAGCTGGCGACGCGCGGTGACGCGACGAAGTTCCAGGGCGCGTACTCGGAGATCGTCCGCGGCGTGAACGAGATGCTGG
>CAZAIE010001355.1:0-2126 GCA_964485035.1 uncultured Myxococcaceae bacterium
GAGGAGAGTGGCAACCCCAGGCCAGCGGGCGGGGCTTCGGCTTCCATCGCGGGCTCCTTCGCGGCGAACCGCCGCTGTGGGACGTCGCGATGGAGCGAGTGCAAGGCCGTGCCAGGCCCGGGAAGCGGGCGACCGTGCGAGCTTCCGGGGGGATCGGCAACGGCGGCGTCGAGGATTCGACGGAAGTGTTGGTTCGTCAGGCGGACGCCTCGCCCGATCTGCAGGCAAACGAGACCGCCCGCTCCGGGAGGCGGAGCGGGCGGCGGTGAGACTCTGCTCTTGCGAGAGGCGCGCGATGTCAGCCGACGCGCAGCGTGAAGTGGCCACCGTTCCGGGCCAGCTCCGCGCGCATGTCCTCGCGGAAGCGCCGCTGGGTCGCGGCGTCACCGACGATGCCGATGCAGCCCTCGGTGCCCGCCGAGCCGCCGTCGGGGTGGATGCGCAGCAGGCGGCGCGTGCCGCCGACGCGGGAGTCGTACTTGTCGCTGAGGGCGAAGCTGTAGCCGACGCCGCCCACGCTCATGCTGCGGTCGCTCCGGCTCCACAGGTGGGCGGTCACGTCGTAGGAGCCAGCGGGCAGGCTGCCGCGGCCGTGACCGCCGCTGCGGAAGGCATAGGAGTGGCCGTTGACGGTGATGTGGCCGGCAACCATTTGGTTGCGACGGTTGCGGTTGGTGACCGACTCGATGGTCGCGGTCCGGTTGCCCCCGGCGGGGACGTTGGTCGACTCGTAGCCGTCGGTGTTGCGGCGGCGCTGGAGTTCCCGTGTGGTGGCGGCGCCGACTACGCCGTCCGCCTCGAGGCCGCGCGCACGCTGGAACTGCCGGACCGCCCGCGCGGTGCCCGCGCCGAACACGCCGTCGACGGCGCCTGGGTTGTAGCCCGCGGACTTGAGCTGCTCCTGGAGGCGGCGCACCGACGCGCCCTGTGAACCGGTCTTCAACGTGGCCATGAGGGAGTCCTTCGGAGGTGGGGAGTGTGTGGCGGGACGACCTGTCTGCATTCTCCCGACGAGGTGTTGCGTCGGTACACGGAATGCGTCCCGAGCTCAGCGGTCGAGGACGGTCACCTGCAGCTCGACGGGCCCCGCGGCCCCGGAGCCGCGACTTGTGGGACGAACGGCAAGCGTGGCCACGCCCGGCTTCGCGGCGAGGAAGCGGTAGGAGTGGACGGTCGCGCCGCCGTCCTCGTCGTCTGGTGGTGACGTGGCGACGTGCCCGACGAAGGTGATCGCGTCGCCGGTGATCGTCGGCGCGTCTGGCCAGGCCGCCCGGAACTCCGGCGAGACTCCCCGCGGCGAGCGGGTGCGCACCACGAAGGGCGTGCCGACGGCGAGCGAGCCCGACTGCTCCAGCTCTCGGGCGCGGGACCAGTTTGGAGTGCCAGGGCATCCGAGCCAGGCGAGGGCCGAGGCCAGGAAAAGGGTGGGGCGCATGGGCGGTCCGGATACAGAGCCGCCCGCCCCGGGAGTTCCGGAGCGGGCGGCCCGAGGGGCTACTTCAGGAACGCCGTGACCTTGTCCGCGGACTCCTCGCCGTCGCCGGCGATGGTGACGACCTTGCCCTTGGCGATCACCAGGACCACGCGGTCGCCCAGCGCGAGGCCGGCCTTGAGGTCAGGACGGGCCTTGAGCAGCGCGAAGTACGCCGCCGAGAGGTACTTCACCTTGAGCTGCTTCACCTTGGGGCCCGCGAGGTACGACGGGCTCGCCGGGTCGAGCGTCTCCGAGTCGATCCAGCCGCCGTTGCGCCAGAGGTAGGAGCGCCCGCCCACGCTGCGCACCGGCTCGCGCGAGTCGCCCACCCGCTCGGACTCCTTCATCTCCCGCATCTCCTGCGAGATGGCGATCGACGCGGCGCCTTCGGCCTTGGCAAGTGCCTCTGCGGGCTTGTCGGCCGGCGCGGCCATCGCCTTCGGTTTCTTGGGCATCGCGTCGTCGTCCTTGAAGCCGCGTCCGGGGCCGAAGCCAGCGCCGGTTGCGACGGGGCTGGACGGCGCAGGCGAGCGCTCCTCGTCCCAGTTTGGGCGCACGCGGGGCATCGGGCGCGGCGGGGGCGGCTGCCCGGCGATCGGCGTGTCCTCGACCACGAGGTAGCTGGTGTACGGGGTCACGATGCCGAACTTCT
>CAZAIE010001356.1:0-2121 GCA_964485035.1 uncultured Myxococcaceae bacterium
GACCTGGGTCCGCTCCCCGCGGCCACGCGCCCGTGGCGGCTTCGTGGTGTCGTCCTTGGCCGCTCCCCCTACCCCCACCGGACGGGTCTCGGCGAGCTGCTGGCGGAGCGCTGCCGGCGGCAACGTCGCCACGAGGTCCGAGACGCGCCGCGGCGTGGCGTCGGGGTCCACCCGGTTCTGCGCGGGCAGGGCAGTGATGCGGGTGACGGCGTTGTCCAGGGTGACCGGCGTCGCTGCCGGGGCCTGGAAGACCGGGCCCCAGAGCACCCGTGAGCGCTCACTCCCGAAGGGGAGCAGCGCCCGGCCCAGCGCCTGGACGGACTCGAAGCGATCGGCAGGCCGCTTGGCCAGCGTCCGCGTCACCGCCGCCACGAACCCGGCCGGCGCGAGCGGCACCCTCTCGGCCAGCGCGGGCACCGGGTGCTCGACGATGGACGCCAGCACCGCGGGCAGGTTGGGGCCGTCGAAGGGCCGCTCCCCGCTCACCAGCTCGTAGAGCATCACCCCCATCGAGAACTGGTCGCTCTGCGCGTCGGCGGTCCGCCCCAGCGCGTGCTCGGGGCTGATGTAGTGCGGCGTGCCCAGCACCTCGCCGGTCGGCGTGAGCCCCGCATCGAACTGCAGCTTGGAGATGCCGAAGTCCAGGATCTTGGGGAGCGGGTCGCCGCAGGGGTTCTTGGCCAGGAACACGTTCTGCGGCTTCAGGTCGCGGTGCACGATGCCCTGCGCGTGCACCATCGCGAGCGCCGCCAGCACCGGGAGCATGAGGTCGGTCGCCCGCGCTGCCTCCACCCGCCCCTCGCGCTCCAGGAAGGCATGCAAGTCCTCGCCCTCGAGGAACTCCATGACCAGGAACATGGTGTTCGAGTCCGGGTCGTGGTCGGCGTCGAACACCTGCACCACGTGCGGGTGGCGCAAGAGCGCGGCCGCCCTGCCCTCGCGAAGGAAGCGCTCGCGGTCGTCCGGCCCGGTGCCCAGGAAGGCGTGCAGCGTCTTCAGCGCCACGCGCTTGCCCAGCTCCTCGTGCATCGCCTCGAAGACCGAGCCCATGCCGCCGTGCCCGAGCAGGCGCACGAGGCGATAGCGGCCGAGGCGAGTTCCGGGTCGCAGCATCGCGTCGACGATAGACCAGCCCGTGCCCGGCCACCGGGGGGCTCTTTCTGAAGGCCCGTCGTTGGACTTGTCGACCCTGGACTGAAGCCGAAGCCTGAAGTCTGGGGCCGCCGACCTGGTTGAGGCCGCAGCGCGAGGGTTTTCCCGGACGCGTCCTGCGCCCGCGGCAACCTAGAATCCAGGCCACGAGTTGCAGGGAGGGTGCCATGGGACGCATCAACTTCGTCACGCACAAGGGCAAGCAGATCCTGCACATCGACTTCTCCAACGTGGCACCCGACGACGCCCCGGGCGTGGTCGAGGAGGCCAAGCGGGTAATCGCGAAGCAGCCGCCCAACTCGCTGCGGACGCTCACCGACATCACCAACGGCGGGTTCCCGCCGAAGGTGAACCAGTTGATGAAGGAGTACACCGCGCACAACAAGCCCTACGTGCGCGCCGCGGCCATCGTCGGGGCCGACGGGCTGCGCAAGGCGCTGGTGTACGTCGTCGCGACGTTCTCGAGCCGGGACCTCAAGCCCTTCGACACCCCTGAGCAGGCGAAGGACTGGCTTGCCGAGTTCTGACGTCTACCCGCGAAGGTCGGGCGACCCGTACTCCCCAGCGCCGACCCAGTCCACACCGTCGACCCAGTCCCCCCGGTCCGCCGTCCACCCTACCGCTCAGTGATCGTCAACTCGCTCACCGAGCAGTTGGCGCGGGCAGCCTCGAGCGAGGCGTTCCAGAGGTGGACCTTGGCCTCCGCCGAGTCCGCGGTGAAGTCGAAGTCCTCGGTCGCCCCGTCGCCGTCGAAGCTCAGCCCGTGCTCGAACCGACCGATCTTCAGGTGAAGGTCCACCCCCACGACGTCGCGCCGGTCGCTCCCGGAGAGACGGTCCACCTTGCCGCTGTTCCAGCACATGCCCGTCGCCTGGACCCGGTAGACCCTTCCCTTCTTCAAGCGCACGCTGAGCGAACTCTTGTGCCCCGTGATGGGGATGCCGTGGCGCTGGAGCACCACGCCCGCCC
>CAZAIE010001357.1:0-2120 GCA_964485035.1 uncultured Myxococcaceae bacterium
ACCGCGGGGGGGCCGACGCGGGCAGCGCCTCGGGGTTCTGCAGCACCGCGCAGGACTGTCCCACCGGCTTCACCTGCGAACAGAACGCCTGCCGCGCGCCCGAGGTCGAGAAGGACGACACGGTCGCGAACCGGCCTCCTGCGGCCAGTCCCCACTACGTCTACGTGCTCAACCCCTCGGCGGACGCCGTGGCCCGGGTGGACCCCGCGACGCTGGCCATCGAGGCCATCCCGGTCCCCGCGCGGCCGCAGGACCTCGTCGCGCTCTCCTTTGAGGACGTGGCCATCGCGCTCTCGGTGGACGACCCGGCGCTCACGATCATCGAGTCCAGCTCGCTGCCCTCGCGAGCGGTGCGCGTGCCGCTCGCCCGGCGCGCCGAGCGCCTCGCGGTCTCCCCCGACGGCGCCTGGGCGGTGGCCTTCGCGGACCCCAAGACGCCCCTGGCCGACGGCGCCGGTGGGCTCGTCACCCTGGTGGACCTGAAGGCCGCGCGCGCCGGGGCCGGGGCCAAGGCCTGCTACGACCGCTCGGCAGGCTTCCGGGTCACCGACGTGCTCTTCCGCACCGTCGGGGGCAAGGCCACCTGGGGCTACGTGGTCGCCAAGGAGACCCTCACCCTGCTCGACCTCGCGAACCCCGCCTCCGACGTGCTCCCGCGCCAGGTGCGGCTGCCCGCGGCGATGGCGGCGGACGTGAAGAGCCGTGAGGTGGTGGCGACGCCCGACGGCGCGCACGTGATGCTGCGCTCCACGGTGACGCCGGAGCTGGCCTGGTTCGACGGCACGTCCCTGCGCACGGTGCCGCTGCCCGAGGTGGCGACCGATCTGGACCTCGTCGCCGACGGCACCACCGCCATCGCGGCGCTGCGCGCGGCCGGGAAGCTGGCGCTCCTGCGCATCCCCGAGGACCTGGTCGACCCCTCGCTCGCGCAGTTGGTGACGGTGACCGGCGGGGTGGGCCAGGTGGTGGTGCCGCAGGTGGCGCCGGCCTCGGGCAACTACGCGCTCGCGTGGTCCAACGCCGGGAGCGACGAGTTCTTCGTCCGGGTCGACCTGCCCGCGGGCACGGCGACCGTCTTCCCGCTGCAGAAGCGCGTGGACGCCATCGCCCTCGCGCACGACGGCTCGGCGGCGGTGGTGCTGCACCGCGCCGACCCCGCGAGCAACGTCGCCGACGAGTACGAGCGCGCGGTGGACCAGGCGCAGGGCTACACCGTCTACGACGCCAAGACCGGGTACCTGCAGCTCAAGACCACCGGGACCGCGCTGCCCGGGCCCTTCGCCTTCTCGCCCGCGGGCGGCTACCTCGGCGTTGCGCTGCGGCACGAGGCGGAGAAGCGGTACCTGCTGGACGTGGTGGACCTGCGCTCGCTGGTGCCCACCGCGCTCACCCTTGCCTCGGCGCCGCTGTTCCTGGGCCCCGTGCCCCCGGCTGCGGGCGCCTCGGCGCATCGCATCTTCGTCTCGCAGGACCACCCCGCCGGACGCATCAGCGTCGTCGCCCTGGACACGCGGCAGCAGCGCACCGCCACGGGCTTCACCCTCAACTCGGAGATCGAGTGACCATGCGCGCCAAGCTCACCATCGTCTCGATGCTCCCGCTGATCCTGGCCGCCGGGTGCGGCAGTCGCGGCAGCCTCTACGTCACCCCGCTCACCCCGCTGCCGGCGGTGGCCTCGCCCGAAGCGGTGGTCTCGGTGGTCCCGGTCACCTCGCGCGCGGTGCTGGTGCGACCCGGCGGCGCGGCCCCGGAAGGCGTGCGCATCTCCCAGGGCGCGCGTCACGCCGCGCTCACGCCCCAGGGCGACCGGCTGGTGGTGCTCGCGGGCGACGCGGCCGGCCCACGCCTCGACGTCGTCACGCTCGGCACCGGCGAGGTGTCGACGCTCGCGACCCACGGCCTCTTCGACGAGATCACCTTCTCGCCAGACGGCAGCCTGGCCGTGCTGACCTACGCCGCCGTGGCGCGGGTGCCGGGCCTCGCCGCGCGCAACCTCAACGAGGTCGAGGTGGTGGACCTCGCGGCGCACACCAGCGCCCGGCTGCAGCTCGACACCGGGAGCCTGGCGCCGCGCGGGGTGCTGTTCGCTCCGCGGGTGGGGACGCGCCAGCTGGTGGCGG
>CAZAIE010001358.1:0-2119 GCA_964485035.1 uncultured Myxococcaceae bacterium
ACGGGGCCGTCGGCGCGTCCGCCCGAGACGGTGGTGCGCAGCGTCCGCTGGTGGGGGGAGGCGCCGTTCTACGTCGGCTACGAGGAGTGGGCCGAGCGGCGCGGCGCGGCCTCGCAGGTGGGCTTCGTCCTCTGCGAGCTCAACCACGACGAGGCGCTGGGGCGCTTCTCGGCGACCGAGGTCCGGCTCGACCGGGCCGCGGGGCCGTTCGTGCTCCTGGGGCTGGAAGGTCCGGACCGGCTGCCGGTCCACGTTGCCGCTGCGAGGGGCGACCTCGGGGCGCTTGCTGCGTCGGCCAACGCGCTGGACGTCTGCTGCCGCTTCGGCTGGACGGCGCTGCACCACGCCGCATGGCAGGGGCAGGCCGAGGCCGTGACCTGGCTGCTCGCTCGCGGAGTCTCTCTGGGCAGGGCCAACGACGGGTGCACCGCGCTGCACGTGGCGGCAGCCGCGGGGAGGGACGCGGTGGTCGCCCTGCTCCTTGCCCTGCAGCCCGACGCCGCCGCGCCCGACCGCGCCGGACGCACGCCGCTGCACTGGGCGGCCGAGCGGGGACACCTGGCCGTGGCGCACAGGCTCCTCGCCGCGGGGGCTCCAGTGGAAGCCCGGGACGGGCGTGGCCGCACGCCACTGTTCTGGGCGGCGCAGCGGGGCCAGGTCAGCCTCGTCCGGGCGCTCTTGACCGCAGGCGCCGGGGTGAACCTTCGGGATGGCGACGACGCCTCGCCCCTCCACGCGGCGGCCGGCGGGTGCAGCCCGGAGGCAGTGCAGGCGCTCCTCGGCGCGGGAGCCGATCCCTCTGCGGTCGACCGCTATGGGCTGACCCCCGCCCAGCACGCCTACCTGTCCCGGTGCGAGCGGGTGCCGGAGGGACTCACGCCCGCCGCGCGGTAGCTCACTCGTCCGACTCCTCGTCGGCCTCGCCGTCCGGCGCGTCGTCCCCAGTCGCCCCAGGCGGAGACGTCCAGCGCCCTTCCAGGAAGTTGCGCAGGTCCTCCGGGAGCGGTGCCTCGACCCGCACCCTCCGGGGCTCGATGGGGTGGGGGAACTCGAGCTCGGCGGCGTGGAGCGCGTGGCGTCCCAGTCGCAGCACCTTCCGGTCGGCGTCGGTGAGCGCCTTCTCGGTGAAGCGCACGAAGAGGGTCTCGTCGCGACCGTAGATCTTGTCGCCCACCAGCGGGAACCCTGCGTCGGCCAGGTGCGCGCGGATCTGGTGCTGGCGGCCGGTCAGGGGCTCGCAGCGGACCAGCGCGAAGTCCTCGCCGTGCACCCGGTGGCGCGAGAGCACCCGGAAGCGGGTGCGCGCGAGCTTTCCGTGGAGGCGGTCCCCCACCACGCGGATGCGGACCACCTGCCCGCCCACCGAGAGCGGCAGGTCGACCTCGAATTCGTCCTCGGGCGGCGCGCCCTCGGTCACCGCCAGGTAGGCCTTGCGCACGCGCCCCGCCGCGAAGGCGAGCTTCAGCGCCCGGGTGCACTCCGGCCGCAGCCCGCAGACCACGAGGCCGCTGGTCTCCCGGTCCAGGCGGTGCGCCGGGTCCGGCTTCTCGCCCTCGGCGGCCAGGGCGCGCGCGAGGGTCACCAGCGTCCCCGTGAGGTAGCGGGCGGTGGGGTGCATGGGCAGCCCCGCCGGCTTGTCCACCACCAGCACGTCGCGGTCGCGCAGGACCACCGGGAGCTGGCGCGGCGTCTCGGGCTCCGGCTCCCGGCGACGCACCAGGCTCAGCACCATCCCCGGGACCACGGCGGTGGACGGCTTGAGCGGGCGGTCGCAGAGCCCCCCGCGCCGGATGATGGCCTGCGCCTTGGCCCGGGACAGCCGGCGGATCTTCGCGCAGAGGTAGCGGTCCAGCCGCCACCCGCGGAACGCGGGCTCGACGACGAAGCGCACGGTGTAGGTGCCCAGGGGACCTTCGCCCTCGGGGAGGTCGCTCGCACTGAGGTCAGGAAGCGGGGAGTCCGAGGGGGAGTCGGGCATGCGGACGGCGGGTCCAGGGGCGGCGTGGGCCGGCAACCGTAGCGCAGTCTGGGTTAGAATTCGCGCCCTTGAGCCCGAAGGCCCGGAGGTGGCGGCGATGACGAGCTGTCTCTTATACACATCTCCGAGCCCACGAGACAA
>CAZAIE010001359.1:0-2118 GCA_964485035.1 uncultured Myxococcaceae bacterium
GGCACGGCGACGGCGACGGCCACGGCCGCAGGCTCGTCGGCGCCCTCGTCGTCCTCTCCTTCCTCGGCGTCGTCCGCCTCGAGCTCTTCCGGCTCCTCGGGCTCCACCGGCTCGGGCTTCTCGACCACCTCCTCGGGCGCGGGAGCCGCAGCGGCCTTCCTTCGGCCGCGGGCGGGCTTCTCCGCTGCGGGCCTCGCAGCCGGCTTCTTCTTCCGGGCAGCGCCGCGGGGGGACGAGGTCTTCTCAGTGGTCTTGGGGCTCATGATCTTCTCGCGGAGCCGTAGTGACTCCGCCTCGACAGGCGCCGGCCGGCGCGCAGACGCGCGCCACGGCGGGGATGACGTCCGCAGACGCGCGGACGGGTACGGCAGGAACAGGAAACAGGGGGGGAGCGGAGAGTGCGGCCGGCCGGAATGGCCTGGGAACGTCAAAAGCGGCTGAACCTTAAAAGCGAGGTCCCGGCCTGTCAAGGGAGACGGGCTGGGACCTCGCTGAGAGTCAGCAGACGAGCGCTACTTCTTCTCCGCGAGGAGGCGCTTGGCCTCCTCTGCGTACTCGCCTTTGGGGTCGAGCTCCACGCACTTCTCGAGCAGGCCGTAGGCGGTGTCGCGCTTGGTCTTGTCCTTGTCGCCGATGAAGAACTGCGACATCAGGAAGAGCGGGGGCGCGTAGGTCGAGTCGGCGTTGGCCGCAGCCTTGTACCTCTCGAGGGCGTCCTTCTTGTTCTGCTGCTGGACGTCGAGGATCTTGCCCATCTCCACCAGCGCATAGGCCTGCTTGCGCGCGGAGGAGAGGAACTCGTTCTTGGCCTTCTCGTACAGCTCGAGGGCCTTCGCCCAGTCCTTCTTCTCGCGAGCCACGTCTGCCAGCGCGAGGCGGGCCTCGGGGTACTTGTCCTTGGAGAGCGAGAGAGCCTTCTCGTAGCTCGCCTGCGCGCCGTTCAGGTCCTTGTCCGCGCGCTGGGCGTCGCCCAGGATGACCAGCAGCTTGGGCGACTCACCCATCTGCTTGAGCGCCTCCTGGATCTCCTTGACCGCCTCGCTCGCGCCGCCGGGCTTGGTGATGAGCACCTTCGCGAGCTCGGCCCTGAAGCTGGCGCGCTTGGGGTCGCGCTTGATGGCCTCGCGGATGGAGGCCAGCGCCTCGTCCTGCTTGGAGGCGCGGAGCTGCCGCCGCGCCTTGAGCATGAACAGCTCGGGGTTGCGCGAGTCGGTCTCGAGGGCGAGCGTCTGCTCCTTCTCGGCGTCCAGTCCCTTGCCCTGCTCGTCCAGGACGATGGCGTGGGCCATGCGGGCGACCGCCATCTGTCGGGGGGAGGGCGGGGGATCGAGGGCGAGCAGCCGCTTCACGAACCGGTCGGCCGCCTCGAACTTCCCGGTGTCGATGGCCATGAGGGTCACGCCGAGCTGTGCCTCGGCATGGTCGCGCTCGTAGCGCAGCGCGTCCTCGTAGTACTTCGCCGCGAACATCTCGTTGCCCTGCCGGCGGTAGACGTCGCCCAGCGCGGCGTTGATGCGCGGGTCCGCGGGGCTGAGGGTCTGCGCGCCCTTGATGTTCTTGAACGCCTTCTCCAGGTCGCCTGCGTGCATCTGCAGGATGCCGAGCACGCTCATGAGCAACGTGCTCTTCTTGTTGGCCTTCTCGGCGTCGTCGACGAGCTGCTCGAGCCAGTCCTCGGTGCCCTTGTCGCCGCCGAAGAAGCGGATGTACGCCTCCGCCGCGAGGATGTGCGAGTGGTCGAGCTTGGCGTCCTTGGCCCGCTTGAGGTGCTCCTCGGCGCGGTTCTTCACGTCCTCGCCCTCGCCGTGCTCGCCCCAGCGGATGGCGTACGCATAGGCCAGATACGCGTGGGCCGAGTGGAGGTCGGGGTTCAGGTCGCTGACGATGGTCGTACCCGCCTCGCAGGCCTTCTTGTAGCCGGCGTAGCTGTCGTGGGCGATCTCGTCCTGCATCACCTTCATCAGCTTGGCGATCTTGCCGTCGCGCACCTTCACCATCTGGCGGTAGTAGAAGAACCCGCCCAGACCGAGCGCGCTGATGAGGATGATCGCCACGGTGGCGATGAGGCCCGCCATGCCGCGCTTGTGGTGCGGCTTGTTGAGGGTGTCCTCGCCGTAC
>CAZAIE010001360.1:0-2117 GCA_964485035.1 uncultured Myxococcaceae bacterium
GTCCCGGTCAGCCCAGGCTGCGAAAGCGCAGGCCGTAGAGCCGGGTCGCGGTGAGGCGGGCCCAGTTCGCGTAGGCGTCCGGGTGGGCGCGGGCGCGCACCTGGGCGATCACGTCGGGGATGGTCAGGGTGTAGTTGCCGCTCGAGTCGGGGATGCTGGTCTTCTTGAAGTGGTCCTTGCCGTCCACGGTCGCGTCGGTCCCGAAGAGGGTGCGGCTGGAGTCGAGCAGCTGCATCGCCAGCAGCACCCCGTCGGCGTTCATCCAGCTCGTCTCCGCGTAGACGTTCGGCAGCCCCTTCACCAGTTCCAGGGCGGGGCGCTTGTCGGCGGCTCCCAGCTCGGTGTGCACCATCACCACCTTGACGTCGGGGAACCGGGACGCGAGCGCCGCGACGCGCGCGGGGCGGGCGTGCTCGTCGGTGGCGGTGTGCAGCTGGACCGGGACCTCGTACTTGCGCGCCAGGGCCATGAACGCGTCCATCGCCGGCCCGTCGGCGTCGTACGCGGAGATGGTCGGGTGGAACTTGAGGCCCCGCCAGCGGTCGTCGCGCAGGAAGGGTTCGATGTCCGCCGCGGTGTCGCGCGTCGGCTCCACCCAGACCAGCGGCACGAGCCACGCGTGGTCCCGAGCCAGCGCGCCCACCATGGTCCGCTGCTCGGCGAGCGGGCCCTTGACGGACGTCACGCACAGGCCGATGCCGGCGCTGCGCCCCACCGCGAGCAGCGGTCCCGTTGCCGGGATGATGGTCCCGTCCTGGGCGCGGTCGTAGGGGTGGGTGTGCGCGTCCACGAGGTCGAGGGTGAGGCCGCGCGGGTCCACGTCGAAGACCGTGCCTTTGGAGATCCACGCCTCGTCCAGGTCGGCCGGCATGCGGTAGTCGCCGCCGCCCGGCGGGTGGTCCTCGGAGCCGGCTGCGCCGTCGCGCAGGAAGAAGAAGGCGTCGCTGCCCGCGGCGCCGAACTCCACTCGGGCGAGCCCCGTTCCCTCGGAGCCCATCGCCCAAGGGGAGGTCCCGCTGCCCTCGCGGAGGACCACCGTGGGGGCGGAGAAGTCGGTGAAGTAGTGGAGGACCTTCCGGGTGGCGCCCGCGTCGCGGTGCATGCCGGAGTCGGGGCCGGCCGTCGCTGCATCGGCTCCGGGCGAGGAGGCGTCGCGTCGCCCCGCGTCGGATCCGGTGACCGTGGCGTCGGCGCCCGGGTCGGAGTTGGAGTCGCAGCCAAGAGGTCCAAGGACCAGCCCGGCGGCGCTTGCAGCAGTGGCCTTGAGGAAGTCGCGTCGTCTCATGCGGGCGATTGTAGGGCCTCCGGTCGCGCCCTACAGTGACTGCCTTTCCAGGGTGGGCGAAAGGCGATGACGCGAATGTTCCCCGAACTCCCCCGAGCCCTGCCGCAGGACCGGCCCGTCGCGCTGCTCTTGCGCCACGCCGAGCGCCCGCCCATCCCCGAGGGGAGCATGGGGATGGACCTGGAGCTGACCCCCGAGGGCATCGCCGCGGCGACGGCGCTGGGCAAGGCCCTCGGCGCGCGGGTCCGCCGGGTGCACACCAGCCACGTCCTGCGCTGCGTGCAGACCGCGCAGGCGCTGTGCCAGGGCGGCGGCCTAGCCCAGCCGATCGTCCAAGACCCGAAGCTGGGCGTGCCCAGCACCTTCGCCCTGCAGGACCCCGTCGCCGGCGCCACCATTCGGGGACTCGGCTTCGAGCGCTTCATGGACCACCTGCTCTACGGCGACCAGGTCCTGCCCGGCCTGCCGCACCCCGAGGAAGGCGCGAGGCTCATGCGCGAGCACCTCGTCGCGGATCTCCAGGGCCCGCCAGGCCTGCACGTCTTCGTGACCCACGACGTGATGATCGCCGCGTCGGTGGTGCGCGCCTGGAAGGTGCGCTTCTCCGCCGAGGACTGGCCCGTGTTCCTGGAGTCGGCGGCCGTCTGGCGCGAGGGCGATCGCACCGTCTTCGCGTACCGCGAGCGCATGGCACCCGTGGCCAGCTGAGCCGAGCTGCCGACCCGGTTCACTCCACCGACCCGGCGTCGCCCACCCGCGTCGCCGCGCCCCGGCGTACACTCGCCGTCGGAGCGGGGGGCCGAGCCGGACGACCCAGGTGCCCTCCCACAGG
>CAZAIE010001361.1:0-2115 GCA_964485035.1 uncultured Myxococcaceae bacterium
GCCCAAGCCGGAGCCGACCCCGGCCAAGCCCGTCGCCCGGCCCGCAACGAAGCCGGCCAAGCCCTCTGCCGAGGACGACTTCCTCAACGACCGGCAGTAGCGCGAGCAGGGAAGGCCCCGGCTCGACGAGGTCTCGCATGGACAGCACCAACGAACCGAAGCCCACCATCCACGTCACCGGCGAGGCCACCGGCTTCCTGCCCGCGCGCGACAACGCGGGCAAGCCGATCACCGTCATCGCCACCCAGCCCATCCGCGACGGCTTCGACGCGACGTGCCTCGTCCAGGCGCAGAACGCGCGCAGCGCTCCCGGGGTGACGGACGTGGTGCTCAACCCCGACGCGCACGCGGGCTTCGGCGCGCCCATCGGCTGCGTGCTGGTCTCGCCCACCCACATCTACCCGGGTCCGGTGGGGGTGGACATCAAGTGCTCCATGAGCCTGCTGGCGCTGGACCTGCCCAACGAGGCCATCGCCGAGCGGCCGCTGCGCCGGGCCATCATCGACGCCATCGGGGCGCGGGTGCCCACCGGCGTCGGGCGGGACCAGCGCTCGGTGAAGAAGGCGCGACCGGTGTCCCCCGAGCTGGGGCGCAGGGTGGCGGTGGAGGGCGCCTCGCCCGAGGTCTGCGACGCGCTGGGCATCCCGCGGGAGTGGGCGGACCGCTGCGAGGACGCGTTCCACCTGGGCCACGACCGCACCCGCGACGCGCTGGCCGCGCGGCTGGACCTGCTCGAGCGCACCCACCAGTTCGACCGCTTCGCGGACAAGGTGCGCCAGCTCGGCTCGTACGGCGGCGGGAACCACTTCGGCGAGTGCGAGGCGGTGGAGGTCGCCCCGGACGAGCGGGCGCGCGCGGCGGCGGCCACCTTCGGTCTTCGGGACGGCGGCGTGGCCTTCCTCTCGCACTGCGGCTCGCGCGGGTTCGGCTACCAGCTCGCCAACGGCCAGTTCAAGGCCCTGCAGCGGCACTTCGAGCGCTGGAGCATCCCGCTGCCGGGGGGTGACAAGGAGCTGGTCTACGCGCCGCTGGGCTCCGCCGAGGCCGACGCCTACCTCGACGACATGGCGCTGGGCGGCAACTTCGCGAGCGTGAACCACCTGCTCATCAACGCGCTGGTGCTGGAGGCGTTCCAGCAGGCGATCCCCGGGGTGACGGGGCGGTTGGTGTACTTCATCAGCCACAACATCGCGCGCCCGGAGGTCGTGGAGGGGAAGCAGGCCTGGGTGCACCGCAAGGGAGCGACGCGCGCCTTCCCCGCCGGCCACCACGCGCTGAAGGGCACGCCGTTCGAGGCCACCGGCCACCCCATCCTGCTGCCCGGCAACCCCCTCGGCGGCTCGGCGGTGATGGTGGCCGAGCCAGGCGCGGTGAAGAGCTGCTACAGCGTCAACCACGGCGCCGGCCGCGCCATGGGGCGCAAGGCGGCCATCCGGGCGCTGGACCAGCAGCAGGTGGACGCGTCCTTCGCCGAGCGCGACGTGCTCACCAACTGCCGCGTCTACCCCAAGGACGAGGCGCCGGCGGCCTACAAGGACTTCGACGAGGTGCTCAAGTCGGTCGAGCTCGCCGGACTCGCGCGGACCGTCGCGCGGCTGAAGGCCCGCTTCGTCATCAAGGACGCAGAGGAGGGGCCCAAGGACTAGCCGGCAGCGGCATCCTGGGACCGACCGAGACCACGCCAGGCCCGGGCTTCTCTCGCCGGTCCCCTGGAGGTAGAACCCCCGCACCCATTCCCGGAGGACGAGTCATGCTGACCCCTGGTCTCACCCGCGAGGAGACGCGCCTGGTCACCGAGGAGGACTCGGCGGCGCGCGTCTCCCCCCTGGTCCCGCCGGTCTTCGCCAGCGCCCGGATGATCGGCTTCGCCGAGGTGGTGTGCGCGAACCTCATGGCCGAGCACCTCGCCGCCGGGGAGACCAGCGTGGGCGTGGGCTTCGAGTTCAAGCACGAGGCGGCCACCCCCATCGGCATGCGCGTCACGCTGAAGGTGCGGGTCGCCGAGGTGAAGGGCCGGCTGGTCGCCTTCGAGGTCGAGGGTCGCGACGAGCAGGACCGGATTTGCACCGGCCGCCACGAGCGGGCCATCATCCTCCGGGAGAAGTTCCTCACCCG
>CAZAIE010001362.1:0-2113 GCA_964485035.1 uncultured Myxococcaceae bacterium
GGCCTCTTCCGGCGCGGCTCGAACGTCGGTCGAGTCGGACTCGAGCAGGCTCCCCGCAGAAACCACCGCTCGGCTGCGATGTCGAGCGGGAAGGCAGGGGAGGAGCGGGCGACGGGCGCGCCTCAGCGCGGCAGCGCCTTGCCCAGTTCCTCGACCAGCGCCTTGCGCTTCGCCGCGCCCTGGTCCACGGCGCCGAACAGCCAGCGCCCGCGCCACGCGAGCAGGACCTCGCCGTTGAGCGGGTCGGCGAGGGTGCGCGTGCCCTCGGCCTTGGGCTTCTCTGTCACCTTCGCGGCCGCGAGGTACCGGCCCAGCACCTGCTGAGCGTCCGCCTCGTCGCGGGCCTGGACGGCGAAGAGCCGGAACCGTGCCCCGCCCAGCTCGTAGGGCACGGCGAAGCCGTCGCGCAGGAACGCGTGGCCCAGGAAGTCCCGGGTGGAGAGCTTCTCCGCCCGGGGGATCCGGCCGGCGGCCGGGAAGGCCTTGAAGACCGCCGGAGGCTCGCGCGTGCCGGGAAGCTTCGCGGCCACCGCCTGCGCGACCGCGAGCAGGTGCTCGTCCTTCCCGGAGAGCTTCACGTAGTACTCCCCGGCGACGAACTCGAGGTGCTGGTCCCCGGCGTACCCCTCGATGCCCACGGCGAGCGGCTTCGAGCGGTCGGGCCGCTCCTGCAGGTACATGCCGAAGGCGCGCACCGCGTCCCGGTGGCGGTAGACGTCGACCGAGATCTCGCTCTTGTCCGCGGCCTGGTAGGTCGCGGCCCAGAGCTCCTGGAAGTCGTAGGAGAGGAACGCGTCGGCCCCGCCGTTGATGTACTCGTACAGGTTCTCGGGGTCGTACTTCGCCACGGGCCCCGTGGGCTTCAGCCCCCCGACGGCCGGGAAGATCGGGTCGGCAGGTGCGGCGGCGAGCAGCAGGCAGAGCAGGGCGAGCATCAGATCAAGAACTCCTTCGGGACGTCCTTGAGCCGCACGATGTCGCTGACGCGCGCGCGCACGTCGAACCCCTGGGCGCAGCGCACCTCACAGCGGGCGCAGTCCGCGCACGGGGCGTCCGGCAGCCCCAGCTCCAGCAGCAGATCCTGCGCGGCGACCCGGTTCTTGTACGCGTGGGCGTACATGTAGCTGCGCATCAGCTCGGGGATGGGCAGGTTCTTCGGGCAGGGACCCTTGCAGCTCTCGCAGCCCTGGCAGAAGAACCCGGTCACCGGCTCCGTCGGGCGCTGCAGCGCCTGCTCGTCCTCGGGGCCGAACGCCGGCGAGCGGAGCACCTCGAGGTCGGCCTGGAGCTGCTCCAGCGTGGTGAACCCCGGCACCGAGGTGTGCACGTTGGGGTCGCGGATGGACCAGCGCAGCGAAGCCTTGGGGTCGATGAGCCTCGTGCGCTCCTTGTCCCAGTACACGCCGGCCTGCGTCTTCATCGCCACGATGCCCAGGCCCGCGGCCGCCGCCTCGCCGATGGCCTTCTGCACCTCCAGGTGGTGCGCCTGGCGGAAGTTGTAGGAGGTGAGCACCACGTCGTAGACCTTCGCGTCGATGGCGGCGCGCAGGACCTCGGGCTCGTTCTTGTGCGTCGAGACGCCGAGGAAGCGCGTCTTCCCGGCCTGCTTCAGCGCCGCGAGCGCCTCCAGCAAGGGCTCGAGCATCGCGCTCTCGCGCAGGCTCTGGTTGTGCAGGTAGAGGACGTCCACGTGGTCGAGGTGGAGCCGCCGCAGGCTGATCTCCAGCTTCTCGGCGAGCTCCTGCGGCCGCGTCTCGGGCGAGAACCGGCCGGTCTTCTTGTCCAGCGTGCTCAGTGCGACCTTGGTGCACAAGAGGTACGAGTCGCGCCGGCGCTCGGGGAGGACGGTGCCCAGCATCTCCTCGTTGCGCCCGTTCTGGTACCCGTGCGCGGTGTCGAAGAGCACCATGCCGCCGTCGAGCGCGGCCCGCACCAGGTTGGGGTTGTCGGCGTTCATCACCCCCATGCTCACCACCGGGACGCTCAGGCCGGTGCGGCCGAGCACGCGCCGGTTGGCCGGGGCCGGCGTGCCGGCAGCCGCTGGCGCGGGGGAGGTCGCCGCAGCGGCATCGGGCCGCGCCGTTCGGGATTCCAGAAGATGAAGCGCAACCTC
>CAZAIE010001363.1:0-2112 GCA_964485035.1 uncultured Myxococcaceae bacterium
ATCGCCATCGTCGGCGTCAGCGCGCACTTCCCCGGCTCGCAGGACGAGACCGGCTTCTGGCGCGACATCCTGGCCGGCCGCGACCTCATCCGCGAGGTCCCGCCCACGCACTGGCTGCGGGAGGACTACTTCGACGCGGACCCGACGGCCCCGGACAAGTGCTACGCCACGCGCGGCGCCTTCCTCGACCCGGTCCCCTTCGACGCGCTGGGCTTCGGGATGCCCCCAAACATCGTCCCCGCGACCGACACCTCGCAGCTCCTGGCGCTCATCGTCGCGCAGCGGGTGCTGGACGAGGCGGCGCGCGGCCAGTTCGCGAAGCTCGACCGCGAGCGCATCAGCGTGATCCTCGGGGTGACCTCGGGCCAGGAGCTGCTGGCGTCGATGGTGAGCCGGCTGCAGCGCCCGGTGTGGGTGAAGGCGCTGCGCGAGGCGGGACTGGCCGAGAGCAAGGTGCGCGAGGCGTGCGACCGCATCGCCTCCCACTACGTGCCCTGGCAGGAGAACACGTTCCCTGGGCTCCTGGGGAACGTGGTCGCCGGGCGCATCGCCAACCGCTTCGACACCGGCGGGACCAACTGCGTCACCGACGCGGCCTGCGCCAGCTCCTTCGCGGCGATCTCGATGGCGGTCAACGAGCTGTACCTGGGCCAGTCGGACCTGGTGGTCACCGGCGGCGTGGACACGCTGAACGACATCTTCATGTACACGTGCTTCGCCAAGACGCACGCGCTCTCCCACAGCGGCGACTGCCGGCCGTTCTCGGACCAGGCGGACGGGACGCTCCTGGGCGAGGGCCTGGCGATGTTCGCGCTGAAGCGGCTCGACGACGCGGAGCGCGACGGCGACCGGATCTACGGCCTCTTGCGCGGCCTGGGCGCGTCGTCGGACGGACGCGCCAAGAGCGTCTACGCGCCGCGGCCCGAGGGCCAGGCGCTGGCCCTGAAGCGGGCCTACGACGCGGCGGGGTACACGCCCGCGAGCGTGGAGCTGGTCGAGGCGCACGGCACCGGGACCAAGGCCGGCGACGTGGCCGAGTTCGAGGGCCTGAGCCAGGCCTTCGACGCCTCGGGCCGGACCGACCGGCAGTGGTGCGCGCTGGGCTCGGTCAAGTCGCAGATCGGCCACACCAAGGCCACCGCGGGCGCTGCGGGGCTCTTCAAGGTGCTGATGTCGGTGGTGGACGGCGCGCTGCCGCCGACGCTGAAGGTGGCCCGTCCGAACCCCAAGCTCGGCCTGGAGAAGAGTCCCTTCCACCTGAACACCCGCCCGCGTCCGTGGGTCCGCGGGTCGGACCACCCGCGGCGCGCCGGCGTGAGCGCCTTCGGCTTCGGCGGCAGCAACTTCCACCTCACGGTCGAGGAGTACGTGGGCCCGAACCGCGCGCTGCGCAAGCGCGTGGCCCCCGCGGAGCTGCTGGTCTTCGGCGCCGGGGATGCCGCGTCGCTGCGCACCCAGCTCGCGAAGGTCGACGCCTCGGCCCCGCTGGCGTGGCTCGCGCGTCGCTCGCAGGAGTCCTGCCCCCGGACCGCGACGCACCGCCTGGCCCTGGTGGCCACCGACGCGAAGGACCTCGCCGCGAAGCTCGAGGCGACGTCCAAGAAGCTCGCGGAGTCGCCGGAGAAGCCCTTCTCGATGCCCGGCGTGCACTACGCACTCGGGGCGCGACAGGGCGCCGTCGCCTTCCTCTTCCCGGGCCAGGGGAGCCAGTACGTGGGCATGGGCGGCGACCTGGCGATGGCCCACCGCGACGCGCTGCGAGCCTGGGACCTGGCCGCGGACGTGGTGGTGGACGGCCAGACCCGACTGCAGCACGTGGTCTTCCCGCCCCCGGCCTTCTCGGACGCCGAGACCGCGACGCAGACCGCACGGCTGAAGCGCACCGAGTGGGCACAGCCGGCGCTGGGCGCCGCCTCGCTCGCGCAGCTGAACCTCCTCGCGCGGCTGGGGCTGAAGCCCGACCTCGTGGGCGGCCACTCCTTCGGCGAGCTGGTGGCGCTGCACGTCGCCGGCGCCTTCGACGCAGCCACGATGCTGCGCATCGCGCGTCGGCGCGGCGAGCTGATGACCGAGGCAGCCAAGACCCCCGGCGCCATGACGGCCGCCCTCGCC
>CAZAIE010001364.1:0-2108 GCA_964485035.1 uncultured Myxococcaceae bacterium
GGAACGACGCCGCCACGGCGCCGAAATGACGGTAGGCCGGGAGGAACGGCAGCGTTGCGGGCGTCGAGCCCGTCGCGAGGATGGCGTAGTCGAAGTCGAGGAGGTCCTCCTTGCCATCGGGGTAGACGACGATGGCCCGGCGAGGGCCGACGGACCGCACGCGTCCCTCCACGAAGCGCACCTTGCGCTGCTTGCCGATGAGGCCCAGGCCGCCGGTGAGCTTGCCGACCACGCCCTCCTTCCAGGTCCGCAGCTTCGCGAGGTCGATGGTCGGCTCGCCGAAGCCCAGGCCGATCGCGCTGGCCTCGCGCGCCTCGGCGAGCAGCCGAGCGACGTGGAGCAGCGCCTTCGAGGGGATGCAGCCCTGGAAGAGGCAGACCCCGCCGGGGTTGAGCTTCATGTCCACCAGCGTGACCTCGAAGCCGAGGTCCGCTGCGAGGAAGGCGGCGGGGTAGCCGCCGGGCCCTCCTCCGATGACGAGTACGCGCTTGCCGCTGGTCATGGAATGTCCTCCGGTCTCAGAGCGCGAGCAGCAGCGGCTGCTCGATGGCGTCCACCACGAAGCGCAGGAAGCGCGCCCCGTCGGCGCCGTCCAGCACGCGGTGGTCGATGGAGAGCGAGAGCGGGAGCATCCGCCTCGGGTGGAACTCCTTGCCGTCGTGCACCGGCTGCACCTCGGCGCGGCCCACCGCGAGGATGGCCACCTCGGGGTGGTTGATGACCGCGGTGAAGTGCCCCACCCCGAACCCGCCGAGGTTGGTCACCGACATCGAGCCTCCCTGCAGCTCGGCCAGGGACAGCTTTCCCGCCCGCGCCTTCTCGGCAAGCTGGTGCACCTCCACCCCAAGCTGCACCAGCGTCTTGCGGTCGGCGTCGCGAACCACCGGCACCAGGAGCCCACGGGGCGTGTCGGTGGCCACGCCGACGTGGACGTACTTCTTGAGGACGAGCTCGCGAGCCGCGACGTCCACACTGGCGTTGAAGTTCGGGAACTCGTGCAGCGCCGCGGCCACCACCTTCACCAGGATGGAGGTGAGCGTGAGCCGGCCTCCCGCGGCCTCGACCCGCGCCTTGTAGCGCTGGCGGAAGGCCTCGAGCTCGGTGACGTCCGCGCGCGCCTCGAGCATCACGTGTGGGATGGCGCTCCAGGCGCGCGCCATCTGCTGGGCGGTGACCTGGCGCACCGAGTTCATCGGCACCCGCTCCACGGGGCCGACCTTCGCGAAGTCCGGGAGCGGCGCCTCGACTGGCACGCCTGGCCCGGCGAGGGCGGGGCGAGTCGGGGGAGCCTCGCGGGCATGGCGCTTCACGTCCTCGACCGAGATCCGTCCGCCGGGGCCCGACCCGGCCACCTGCTGGATGTCCACGCCGATCTCACGGGCGAACTGCCGCACGTGGGGCGCGGCCGCCGCAAGTCCCGAGGACGAAGCCGCGGAGGCGGGGGCGGGGGCCGCCGGAGCGGGCGTCGTCACGGGCGCCGCTGGGGCAGCAGGCTTCTCCGCGGGAGCGTCCGGCTTCGCCGCCTCGCCAGCGGGGACGAAGGTGAGCATCACCTGGCCCACCTTCACGATGTCGCCTTGGGCGACGAGCACCTGCTCGACCTTCCCCGACGCCGCGGCGGGGACCTCGATGGTCGCCTTCCCCGTCTCGACCTCCACCAGCGGCTGGTCGACGGCGAAGGCCTCGCCGGGGGCGACCAGCACCTTCATGATCGTCCCGGCCTCGATGTTCTCGCCCAGCTCGGGCAGCTTCAGCTCCTGCGTCATGGCGGCATCCTCAGGCGGTCATGGGGTTGAGCTTCTCGGGGTCGATGCCCAGCTCGCGGATGGCCTGCCGCACCCGCGCCGGCTCGAGCTTCCCCTCTCGCGAAAGCGCGGAGAGCGCCGCCACCGCCACGTAGCGTGCGTCCACCTCGAAGAAGTCGCGCAGCGCCGCGCGGCTCTCGCTCCGGCCGAAGCCGTCGGTGCCCAGCGTGACCATGCTCGCGGGACGCGGCAGCCAGCGCGCGATGGAGTCGGGCATCAGCTTCAGGTAGTCGGACGCGGCCACGACCGGCCCCGGGGCCTGGCCCAGCGTCCGGGTCACGTACGGGACCAGCGGGCGCTCCT
>CAZAIE010001365.1:0-2106 GCA_964485035.1 uncultured Myxococcaceae bacterium
CGAGGAAGGTGGCCAGGCGCAGGTTGGCGAGCCCCGAGCGCAGCGGACGAAAGGCCCCGGAGGAAGAGGTCGCGACGACCGCGATGGCCGAGGCGGCGATGGCCAGCCGGATGTCCACCCCCAGCCCCAGCGTCAGCACCGGGATCACCACCACCC
Source organism: uncultured Myxococcaceae bacterium (assembly GCA_964485035.1). Taxonomy (GTDB): domain Bacteria; phylum Myxococcota; class Myxococcia; order Myxococcales; family UBA5297; genus CAZAIE01. The sequence goes on from CAZAIE010001365.1 coordinate 157, forward strand.
CGCCGCCCAGGCCCAGGAGCGCACCGAGCATCCCGGCGAAGCACGAGGAGAGGAAGACCACCAGGGTGAACAGGAGCGGCGTCATCGAGGGGGCGCATTCTGGCCGGCGAGGCGCCAGGGGGCAACGCCTCCGACCGGCCGTCGGGCCCGACGTCCTTGCGCGCGGGGCCGGGAAGGAGCATGAGTGCGCTCCTCGGAGGCCCGCCGTGTTCCTGCTGCTGCTGTTCGTGGTGCTCTTCCTGTTGCTCGCCGCCAACGCCTTCTTCGTCCTGGCCGAGTTCGCCATCGTCAAGGTCCGCCCCTCGCGCGTGGCGGAGCTCATCGCCGAGGGGGACCCGCGGGCCACCGCGCTGCTCACCATCCAGAAGAAGCTCGACGAGTACCTGTCGGTCTGCCAGGTGGGCATCACCCTCGCCTCCGTCGCGCTGGGCATGGTCGGCAACAGCCTGGGCGGGCACCTGGTGGGCGACAGCCACGGGCTCATCCACCCATGGCTCGCCATCGGCATCTCCTACGTCGTCGTCTCGGGCGGGCACATCGTGCTCGGAGAGCAGGTCCCCAAGTTCGCCGCCATCCGCGTCGCGGACAAGATGGCGCTCTGGTGCACCACCGGCCTGCGGCTCTCGCGCGCCGTCTTCTACCCCGCGCTCTGGGGGCTCAACCGCGCGACCAACGGGATGCTGCGGCTCTTGCGCCTGCCGCGGCCGACCAGCGAGGAGACGCACAGCGAGGAGGAGCTGCGCATCATCCTCGACCACTCCCAGGAGCGCGGGCTGATGTCCTTCCGCCGCCTGCTCTTCATGGAGAACGTCTTCGACTTCGGGGACCTCGCGGTGAAGGACGCGATGCGCCCGCGCTCCCAGGTGCGCACCCTGGACGCGCGGCGGCCCTGGGACGAGAACCTGGCCATCGTGAAGGCGACCCACTTCACGCGCTACCCGCTGGTGGTCGACGACCCCGAGCGCCCTGCAGGCCTGCTGCACCTGAAGGACCTGGTCATCCGCGGGGACGGGCCGTCGCCGGACCTACGCGCGCTGATGCGGCCCATCCTCACCATCGCCGACACCGCGCCGCTCGAGAACCTCATCGCCGAGATGCAGAGGAAGCGCATCCACGCCGCCCTGGTGAGCAACGCCGAGGGGCGGTGGACGGGCTTCCTCACCCTCGAGGACGTGGTCGAGGAGCTGGTGGGCACCATCCGCGACGAGTTCGAGGACGAGGAGTCGGTCCGCCTGTCGGACGCGATCAACCTCGAGCGCATCCACCTCGACGTCGCCGCCCAGACCCCGCTGGGTGCCGTGCGCGCCGCGATGCAGAAGCTCCCGCCCGCCTCGCTGCCCCTCCCGCTGGACCAGGTGATGGCCGCCATCGAGGCCCGCGAGAAGCTGGTGGGCACCTACCTCGGCCAGGGCATCGGCATGCCCCACGCCCGCGTCCCGGGCATGACCCGGCCGTTCGTGATGCTGCTGCGCTCCAAGGAGGGCGTGCAGTGCACGGGGACCACCGAGAAGGCGCACCTGCTCTTCGTGCTGCTCACCCCCGCGGGCCAGCCGCGCGCCCACCAGCGGCTGCAGTCGATCATCGCCACGCTGCTGCACGAGAGCGAGTTTGTCCGCGAGCGGCTGCTGACCGCCGAGACCGCCGCGGAGGTGCTGGAGGTCCTGAAGACGGGCGAGCAGGCAGTGCTGGACTGAGCAAGCCCCGGAAGCGCAGGGCAGCTCTCTAGTAGAGCGCCCAGCCCGCGAAGCGGGCTTGATCCGAGCTCGGTCCGTCCCAGATAAAGACGGGGCGCTTCAGCCCCCGGCCGCGGACCCGAGTGAAGTCGCCAGGGCCTCCCAACCCCCTGATCCAACAGGACTCTTCACCAGGCAGATCCTTTCCGGGACCGGTCCGTTCAACAGGCATCCCGAAGCCAAGGAGCCCACGATGCGAACCTTGCTTGCCGCCCTC
>CAZAIE010001366.1:0-2102 GCA_964485035.1 uncultured Myxococcaceae bacterium
GCTGCGAGAAGGCCCGCGCCGCCACGCCCGACCTGGTGATCCTCGACCTGTTGCTTCCGGGCATGGACGGCTTCGCGGTCGCCGATGCGTTGAAGGCCGACGGCGTCCGCTCCGCGCTGGTCATCACCAGCGGGGTCTACAAGGACCCCAAGCTCCCCAAGGACGTCGCGGACAAGTACGGCGCGGTCTTCTTTCCCAAGCCGTTCCAGGTCGAGGCGCTGGTCGCGCACATCAACACGCGGCTGAATCTGGTGCCTGAGCCCAAGGCGGCCGCCCCTGCGCCCGTGCCGGTGCGCAAGCAGGTCACTGACCTTCCCCCGGTGATGCCGCCGATGGAGGGTCAGCTTCGCGACAAGCCCTTCCCTGCCCTGATGGTCGAGCTCTGGCGAGGGCGGGCCTCGGGCATCCTCGAGCTGACCAGCGGCCAGGTGAGGAAGCGCATCTTCCTGTACTGCGGGCAGGTCCGCTTCGCCCAGTCGAACGTCAAGGCCGAGAACGTCGGCGGTATGCAGGTCGCCGAGGGCACGTTGCCCGAGGCGCAGTTCCAGGCCGCAGTCCAGCGGGCCAAGGCCGAGCGAATCGGCATCGGCGAGGCGCTGGCGATGAGCGGGGCCCTCTCCTACGACGCGCTCGGCAAGGCCACGCGCCGGCAGGTGGAGGAGGTGGTGGTCACTGCCTTCAACTGGGCGGACGGGGCCTACAAGTACTCCCCGGGGCCCACCGACAAGATCCAGGATGCGCGGCACGACCCGCTGCTCTTGCTCTTCAACGCCTACAAGCGCTTCGTGTCTCCCGACCAGGCCCGGGCGCGGCTCGCGCCGTTGGCGAAGGGGACGGTCGGCCGGCATGCGGACTTCGACAAGGTCCTGTTCACCCTGCGCTCGGTGTTCTCGGGCGAGAAGGTGACGCCCACCATCAACGGGCGGATGACGGTGGCCGACGTGGTCGCGCGTGCGCGCCCTGAGGACCTGCCGCTGGTCGCGGCGGTGGTGCAACTGGGGCTTGCGGTGGTGACCGGCGCCGACGTTCCCGTGGCGGCGGTGGTCTCGAGCACCGCCGCGCCCGATCGCGAATACACCTTGGAGGAGGAGGCCGCTCGCGAGGCGATCCTCGCAGAGCACGAGCGAGTGCTCGCGGCCAAGGACCTCTTTGCGGTGCTCCGGGTTCCCCGGGGTGCCAGCGTCGACGAGGTGAAGGCCGCCTACCTTCCTCTCGCCAAGCGGTTCCACGCCGACGTTTTCGCCGGGCTTGAGCTGGGGGATGCGACCGAGAAGCTCGCGGACCTGTTCGCCCAGATCTCCCAGGCCCACTCGAGCCTCACCGACGCCCGCAAGCGTGCCGACTACGACGTGCTGCTCGAGCGCCAGGATGCGGGGCTGCCCACGGACATGGAGGTCATCTTCAAGGCCGAGCAGATCTTCAATCGCGGCGACGCCCTGGTGAAGCAGGGCCGGTTCGGCGAGGCCGAGGCCCTGTTCAAAGAAGCCTTGAAGTTGGACCCCAGTGTGGCGCAATATCACGTCGCTTTGGCCCACGCGCTGACGAAGGCGCGGGGGCTGTCCGGGGCGGCAGAGGCGAAAGACGCCCTGGACAAGGCGCTCGCCCTCAACCCCGAGCACAACGCAGCCAGGGTCCTCAAGGCCCAGGTGCTCACGGACGAAGGCGACTTCAAGGGTGCCATGAAGCTGCTCGATGCGGTCCTCGGGAACGATCCGATGCACGCCGACGCAGGTCGGGCCTTCCGCACCCTGAAGGAGAGGATGGCCGGTACGAAGAGCAAGGGGCTGTTCGGCAAGCTCTTCGGCAAGTGAGGCTTCGGCCCCACCGCCCCGAATAGGTATGGGGCGCCGCCCGGTCCACGCGTTGGGACGGGCGGCCCAAACAGTCTGAGTTTCTGGTGGCGCCCGAAATCCGGAGCGCCCCGAGCGCGCAGCCCGCTGCGCGTGGCCGTGCACGACGCGGCCCCCTCGAACCAAGCGGGCAGGACGGATCCATGACGAACGGACAGGAACCAGGGCCTTCGACGCCCATGTCGCAACCCAGTGAGCCCGCCGCGCCCGCGGCGCCTCCCGCCCCCGCGGCTTCACCGGCACCCGCTGCCC
>CAZAIE010001367.1:0-2100 GCA_964485035.1 uncultured Myxococcaceae bacterium
GAGTTGGAGGCGCTGCGATGGTGACGCGCGCCCGCGGGTTCACGGTGCTCGAGCTGATGATCGCCTCGGCCATCGCGCTCACCATCGTGGCCGGAGCGGGCGCGATGCTGGGTCAGATGGTCCTGCAGCACCGCCGGGACGCCGAGCACGCGCGGATGCGGGCGGACCTCGACCTTGGGCTCTCCCGCATCTCCCACGACCTGCGCCACGCAGGCCTGGGCCTGCCCACCGGCTTCGTCCCGGAAGGCGAGCCGGCACTCGGCCCGCTGCTCCTCGCGGGGGAGACAGAGCTCGTGCTCGCCGGGGACCTGCCCCGTCCCGACCAGGTGCTCAACGGCTCCTCGCTGGCCGTGCCGGTGAGCGGCGGGCTGAGGCTCGGCAACGAGCTGAACGAAGACCGGCCGACCGCTGCGGGCACCGACCCCAAGCATGGCCCGGACGAGTTCGCGATCCTCGTGAACTCCCGGGGAGAGTGGGCGCAGCTGGGCGCCGCCTTGCCCTCGGCATTCCTGATCGGCCCGAACCGTGGCTTCGTCTCCACGCCGGACCGGGTCTTCTACCGCCTCGAGGGCGGCGTCCTGCTCCGGATGCAGTGCTGGGGCCCTGTCCCGCCGCAAGCCGAGACCGAGCCGTGCGGGGCGGGCGACGGAACCGGCTGGGAGCGCCTGGCCTCGGGGATCCGGCTGCTGCAGTTCGAGTACGCCACCGAGGCGGGAGCAGGCCTCAGCCCGTTGCCGCTCGCGCCCCAGCCGCGCTCGAAGGTCCGCCGGGTGCGGGTCCGGCTGGCGCTGCGCTCCGCCGTCGGGGAGACGACGCTGGACCTCGCTGGCGAGACCGTGGTGGCCCTGCGCCAATGACCCGCCACCCCCGACGCGGCTTCGCGCTCCTGCTGGTGCTGGTGGTGCTCGCCGCCGCCGCGCTGGTGGTGCTCATGACCATCGACCTGGGGGCCTCCGAGTCCTCCCAGGTCTCGCTCCAGCAGCACCGCGAGAGGGCCCTTGCCGTCGCGGAGGTCGGCCTGGAGCGGACCACGGCCTACCTCGAGGCGCTCCTCTCGGAGTGGGAGGACCTCGACCGTGCGCTCGACCCCGCGCTCGACGACCTCTGCACCCCAGGCGCTGAAGGGGTCCTCGACCCGTCCGGCGACGACCACCTGCCCCCCTTCGCCGACGGCACGGCGGTGTCGCTCCCGGGCTTCGGCGAGGCGCCGCGGCGGTTCCTCCGGGTTCCGTGGCCCGACGCCAGAGCCCCCCGCGGGGCCTACTTCGTCCGGGTCGACGACAATGACGACGACTGGGGGTTCGGCATCCGCAGCGCCACGGACAACAGCCCCCTCGGCGGCTGCCGCGAGCGGGTCTTCCCCCTCGCGGCCCGCGACTGCGACCGCGTCGTCGTGGTGACCGTCGTGGGCGTCTCCCCGGGGCTGGAGTTCGACGCCGCCCACGCCCGCAAGACCCTGCGGGTGGTGGTGGGTCGCAAGGAGATCGCCGGGGCGGTCGCTGGAGGCGAGGCGCGGGTTCGCGGCGACCTCTGCGGCCGCTGGTCAGACCTGGAGGCGAAGGGCGGCGTCTCGGCCGGCCGGCAGTGCAGCGCCTGCACCACCGACTGCCGTCCGGAGCGCGTCCGCGCCGCCTCGCGCGGCCCGGCGTGCTCCCGCGCCACCGCTGGCCCCTGCCTCACCGAGACAACCCTCCCCGCGGTCCCCGAGGTCTCGCCCACCGCACGCGCGTGGCGCCCCGGCCCCTGCCTCGAGCCCAACCGCTGCACGCCCTACTTCCGGGTGCGGCCAGGGCCTCAGGTGTCGATGTGGAACTACGACTCCGGCGGATGCGCCCAGCCCCGACGCGCCCCGACGTCCTGCTCCACCGGGGACTGCTCCTGCTGGCAGGACGTCACCAGCCAGCTGGTCTTGGAGGGGGCGGTCTACGTCGACGGCAGGGACCCCGGTCTGGCCCTCTCGGCCCCGAAACCTCGCGACCACCTCCCGGACCCGCTCGACTCGAAGACCTGGGACCGGGTCCGCAACCGCCTCTTCGCCCCCGCGGCCCCCGCTGCCGCCGCCTGCCGGGGGAGCGGGGCCCTCGCCTACGCTCCCCATCC
>CAZAIE010001368.1:0-2096 GCA_964485035.1 uncultured Myxococcaceae bacterium
GCGAAACCGGGGAGGGTGGGGCGGCCGCTCAGGCGCCGACGAACCGCCGCAGCGCGTCCAGCGGCAGCGCCCCGGCCTGGCGCCGCACCTCTTGCCCATTCGCGAACAGCGCCACCGTGGGCACTCCCGAGACCTGCCAGCGCAAGAGCGCGTGCTGGTGCTCTTCGGTGTCCAGCTTGAGCACGACGACCCGACCCGCCGTCTCGCGGGCGAAGGCCTCCAGCACCGGGCGGAAGGCCTGGCACGGCCCGCACCAGGGCGCCCAGAAGTCGACCAGCACCGGGACCGGGCTCGAGGCCACGGCGCGCTCGAGCCCCGCGGGGTCGACCGCGGCGGGCGCGCCCGAGGTGTCCAGATCCGAACGGCAGCCGCCGCAGACCGGGACCTGGCCGGTCGGGATCTCGCGGAGACGGTTGAGCGCGCCGCAGCGCGGACAGCGGAAGACGAGTGACATGGGAGGAGAGATAACCCCGGTTCGCCCGGCGTCAACCCGTGCTTCCCCAAGCCGTCCCCGACGGACTAGGGTGCCGCCCTTTCGGAGGTCCCGATGAGCCAGCCTTTGGAGTCGCTGTTCGAGCGTCCGCCGCGCGCCCGCGAGGTGTTCTGCAACCGCACCCTGAACCTGAGGGCCATCCGCGCCATCGGGTACGACATGGACTACACGCTGGTGCACTACCACGTGGAGACCTGGGAGCGGCGGGCCTACGAGTTCGTGCGCCAGCGCCTGGTGGACGTCCGCTGGCCCGTGGCCGCGCTGCAGTTCGACCCCTCGCTGGTGGCCCGCGGGCTCATCATCGACACCGAGCTGGGCAACGTGGTGAAGGCCAACCGCTTCGGCTACGTGAAGCGCGCCTTCCACGGCACCCGGCCGCTCGACTTCGACGAGCAGCGCCGGGTCTATTCGCGCACGGTGGTGGACCTGTCCGACCCCCGGTGGATCTTCCTGAACACGCTCTTCTCGCTCTCGGAGGGCTGCTTCTATTTGCAGGCGGTGGACCTCCTCGACGCCGGGAAGCTCCCCGAGGTGCTGGACTACGCGCGGCTGTACAAGCGCGTCCACCAGTCCATCGACGCCACGCACGCGGAGGGGGCGCTCAAGGCCGAGATCATGGCCGACCCCGGCCGGTACGTGTTCCCCGACCCGGAGACGGCGCTGGCGCTGCTCGACCAGAAGCGCGCGGGCAAGAAGCTGATGCTGGTGACCAACTCCGAGTGGGACTACACGCGGGCGATGATGTCCTACGCCTTCGACCGGCACCTGCCGGACGGCATGAAGTGGCGGGATCTCTTCGACGTCACCCTGGTCAGCGCGCGCAAGCCGGACTTCTTCCTCAAGGGCGGCCCGCTCTTCGAGGTGGTGAGCGAGGACGGGCTGCTCCGCCCGGCGCTGGCGCTGCGCGATGGCGCGGTGTTCCTGGGCGGCGACGCCGGCCTCGTGGAGCGCTACCTGGGCTCCTCGGGCGACGAGATCCTCTACGTCGGCGACCACATGTGGGGCGACGTGCACGTGTCCAAGAGCGCGCTGCGCTGGCGCACCGCGCTCATCCTGCGCGAGCTCGAGGACGAGGTGGCGGCGCTGGAGTCCTTCGAGCCCACCCAGGCCCGGCTGCGCGGGCTGATGGCCGACAAGGAGCAGGTGGAGCTGGAGCAGTGCCGGTTGCGCCTCGCGCTCCAGCGCGCCAAGGGGGGCTACGGCCCTGCCGGCGGGCCCACCCTCCCCGAGGTCGAGCGCGGGCTGTCGCGGTGCCGGGAGCGGCTGGAGAAGCTCGATGCAGAGCTGGCGCCGCTGGCCCAGTCCTCGGACGAGGTGTCGAGCAGGCGGTGGGGGCCGCTCCTGCGCGCGGGCAACGACAAGAGCCACCTCGCGCGGCAGGTCGAGACGTACGCGGACATCTACACCTCGCGGGTCTCGAACTTCCTCTTCCGCACGCCCTTCGCGTACCTGCGCTCGGTGCACGGCAACCTCCCGCACGACGTCGCCCAGGCGCTGGGCGCCCCTCGCCGGGGGCGGTGAACGGACGCGCGCTCCTGCCTCGGCGCGGTGCTCGACGCCGCCCACCACCCCCGCTAGCATCACCTTCGCCCGCGGCCGGCCG
>CAZAIE010001369.1:0-2095 GCA_964485035.1 uncultured Myxococcaceae bacterium
GCCCGCTGCGTCACCTCGCCGATCTCGTCGATGGTCTCCCGCAGGGGGTCCGTGGGCCGGGTCTCGGTGGCCAGGAACTCGTGGTCGGCCAGCAGCACCGAGAGGAGGTTGTTGAAGTCGTGGGCCACGTTGCCCGCCAGCCGTCCCAGGACCTGCATCTTCTGGGACTGGCGCAGCTGCTGCTCCAGCCGCAGGCGCTCGGTGATGTCGCGGGCGACCACCAGCAGCACGCGGCGGCCGCTGTACTGCAGCGGGGAGACCTGCACCTCCACCGGGAAGCGCGAGCCGTCGGGCCGGCGCCAGGCCCCGGTGTGGTGCACCATCTCGTCGCGCGAGACCTGCGCCGTGCGCTCCTGCACCTGGTCGGCGGGGAGGTCCGGCTGGAGGCTCATGAGGTTCAGCCCCAGCACCCGCTCGCGCTCCGCGGCGAGCATGCGGCAGCCGGCGGGGTTCACCTCCACGATGCGGCCCTCGCGGTCGGCGAGGAACACGCCGTCCGCCGTGGTCTCGAAAATCTGCCGGAAGCGCGCCTCGTTGGCGCGGACCCCGGCGTCGGCCCGGCGGCGCGCCACGGCGATGCCGATGCTCGCGCCGAGGTCCTCGAGGAACGCCACCAGCTCGGGCGAGAAGGCCTCGGGCCGGGAGTGCGCGAGGAAGAGCAGCCCGATGCAGTCCGAGGCGTGGCGCAGGGGGATGAGCGCCAGGGACCCGAAGCCGTGCTCCACGCAGCGCCGGTCGAGCGGCGCCGCGAGGGCGCTCGCCTGGTCGGCGTGGGAGAGGTGGAAGCTGCCGCCCGGAGAGGTGGTGGGGGCGGCGCGGTCGAGCTTGCCCTGGAGCACCTGGCTGCAGAGGCAGGCGTCGCGAACCCCCAGGTCGCAGGGAGCGGCCTGCCCCTCGGCCAGGTAGAAGGGGTAGTCCGCGCCGCTGCGCAGGCGGATGGCCGCGTGCTCCGCCCCGGTCTCCTCCTTGATGAGCTGGAGGATCTCCTGGACCTGGTCCACCTCGGAGAGGTCGCGGTTGAGGTTCGCGAGGGTGCGCGCGGTGACCCGGTGGCGCCAGAGCAGCTCGTCGCGGTCGCGCAGGTCGGTGAACAGCTCCATCGCGCCGATGGCGTGGCCGCGGGTGTCGCGCAGGATCGACGAGGCCACGGACATGGTGCGGGTGCAGCCGTCCTGGCAGCGCAGCCGGCGCTCGTAGGTGCCGGGCATCCCCGCGGCATGGTTCGCGCGCTGCAGCGCATGTCCCTCGCGCTCCTCGGGGGGCACGAACTCCTCGGCGGGGCGGCCCACCATGGCTGCCGGGGCCCGCCCCAACAGCTGGGCGAGGCGGGCGTTCACGAAGGTCACCGTGCCGGCGCCGTCGAGGGTCCAGAGCCCCTCCTGGAGCGTCTGCAGCAGCTCGCCGTAGCGCTCGAGGTCGACCTCCGGGGCGGCGTGCCCGGTCCGGAGCGCGCTGAGGGCGCGCTGCAGCTCCTGCTCGGCCAGCTCGGGCGCGCGCAGGCTGCGGGGCGGGACGTAGCCCGGGTTCGCGCGCAGCTCTCCCTCGAGCACGCACTGGGGGTGGGCGAGCAGCACGTCGCGCAAGAGGCGCGGTCCCGGACCGCTGCGCCGGTAGAGGCAGAGCGCCAGGGCGCGCGAGCTGGCGAGCAGCTCGTTGAGCGAGAGCTCGAACTCGGCGAGGCCGCGGCAGCCCAGCTCCTCGGAGGCCCAGGTCATCTCCAGCACGAACCGCGTGGCGCCGAAGCCAGTGCGCAGGGCGGCCAGGTGCGAGGCCTCCAGCCGCGCCAGCGTGCGCTCCGGGTCGAGGCGGGCGCCGTTCTGTTCGAGCCACGCGGAGGGCGGACCCTGCAGGTCCAGCGCCCCGACGGACTCCAGCCCGGCGACGTCGGCGCCCCCAGCCGAGAGCGCCTGGCGCAGCGCCGAAGCGGTCTCGGGCGTGAGGAAGGCCACCACCTGCTGCCGGCGCTTCAGCCCCGTCCGCACGAAGGCGAGGAGCGCCTCGAGCTGCTCTTCGGGGGCCTCGCCGATGCAGCAGACGTGCTGGGGGACGTCGAGCTCCTCGACCTCCTCGCGAAGCGTTCGCTTGGCCACGGGTG
>CAZAIE010001370.1:0-2093 GCA_964485035.1 uncultured Myxococcaceae bacterium
GGCTGGCGCCTCGGGCTCTGCTGGGACCTCGATGGTGATGATCACCTCGTCGGGAGGCCCCGCCGTGGGCGGCGCCGGGCTCACGTCTGGAGGCTGCAGCCAGAACGGCGAGGAGAGCAGCACGCTCGAGGGTCGAGGGAGCTCGTCCGGCGCCGGCGGCTCGGTGGCGACCAGAGGCCGTGGCGAAGGCATCGGCGGCGGCAGCTCCTCCGGCGGCGAGAGCAGCAGCTCCGGGACGATCATCTCGGGCAGCACTCCGGCCGGGAGCCCCGGCACGGCCTCCTCCGTCGACAGGTCGGCGGCGAGGTCCTCGAACGGGTTCTCGTCGGGACGGGACTCGAGGATGGTGGGGTTCGACTCCGGCCACGCGGTCCCCTCGCCTTCCAGCGCCTCGCCGGGAGCGGGGGTGTGCCGGGTGGCGAGCCTCGCCCAGGCCTTGCGCCGCGCCTTCTCCTGGGCGAGCTCGCGGGCGAAGGTCACGCCCATGAAGCGCTGCAGCTGTCCCGTGGTGGGGTGGGGCGAGACGCCGGAGAGGAAGCCGCGCAGGCCCTCGGCCAGCTCGGCCGCGCTCTGGGGCCGCTGGAGCCGGTCACGGGCGAGCGCTCGCAGCACCAGCCGCTCGAGCTCGGGCGGCACGTGGGGGTTCAGGTCGCCGGGCGCGGGGATGGACGACTCGCACACGGCCTTGAGCGTCGCGAAGTCGCTCTCGCGCGCGAAGAGCGGCCGGCCGCAGACCAGCTCGTGGAGCACGACGCCCACGGAGAAGAGGTCCGAGCGCGCGTCCACCGGGAGCCCCAGCACCTGCTCGGGGCTCATGTACGCGAGCTTGCCCTTCAAGGTCCCGCCGTGCGTCCCGCCGCCGGGGCCGGACTTGGCCACCCCGAAGTCGATGAGCTTCACCTCGCCGTCGAAGGTGACCAGGCAGTTGTCGGGCGAGACGTCGCGGTGGACGATGCCCAGCGGCCGGCCGGCGGCGTCGGCCTTGCGGTGGGCGTAGTCGAGGGCGTCGCAGATGCGCGCCATCACCAGCGCGACCAGCGGGATGGGCAGGCCGCCACGCGCGGCCACGGTGCGCAGATCCTCCCCCGGCACGTACTCCATGGCGATGTAGTAGTCGCCGCCCACCCGGCCCAGGTCGAACACCTGGGCGATGTTGGGGTGCGCGAGCTGGACGGTGAGCCGCGCCTCGTTGAGGAACATCGAGAGGTACTCGTGGTCCTCGGCGATGCGGGGCAGCATCCGCTTCAGGGCCACGATGGCGTCGGGGCCGGTCTTGGGCCGGGCGCGCCAGACCTCGGACATGCCGCCGCCGCGGATGCGGTCGATGAGCAGGTAGTCGCCGAAGGGGGTGGCCCCGTCCGCCATGCGCGCCTCAGTCCGCCTTCTGGTTCGTCGCCTCGCGACCGTAGTGGCGCAACCCCTCCTGGCCCACCTTTGCCAGCGCGCGGTTGTTGAGCCAGGCGGTGAGCGGGGAGGCGACCACGGGGACGGCGCGGCCGAGCGAGGGCAGCCCGCCGCGCTGGAAGAGGGCGATGGCGATGCGGCCGACGACCTTGGGGCCGGCGCGGACCATGGGACCCGCGCCGTTGGCGTAGCCGAGCAGGTCCAACAGCTCGTCCTGGGCGCGCTGGGACTTGAGGTTCACCTTGCAGAGGACGGCGATGTCCACCAACAGGGAGATCTGCAGGTAGGTGACGAAGACCAGGTCGAGCGGGACCGAGACCAGGCCGAAGAGGCCGCTCACGGCGCCGCCGGTGGTGGCGATGGCCTTCTTCATGTCGATGAGGCGCTGCGCCAGCTCCGGCTGGCGGGCCGAGGGGTAGGTCCGCTCCAGCGCCGCGATGCGATTGCGCGCGCGCTGGATCTCGGCGAGGACCAGGTCTCCGAACTTCTGGTTGGCGAGCCGCTTGAGCTCGGCGGGGCTGAGCTTGGTCACGGGGCTCCCTCGGGAGGATCAGCGGCGGACGCGGACCTGGGCTGCGAAGGCCTCGATGCGGCGCTGGTCCTGGTCGGTGATGCCGTCGAACTCCAGGCCCATCCCCACCTGCTTCGCGTTGGGGACGTTGGCCACGTGGGCGTCGCAGTCGATGGGC
>CAZAIE010001371.1:0-2093 GCA_964485035.1 uncultured Myxococcaceae bacterium
GCCACGTTCTCCCACGTGGGCCCGGTGACGGACGCCCAGGTCGCCGACCAGGCGCGCGCCCTGGTCCACTTCCCCTCCCGGGGCTTCTTGCCGCGCGAGCAGTACGAGCACGAGCTCGCGGGGGCCGACTACCTGCTCTTCCTCGAGCCCGCGGCGAGCCGGCTCACGGTGAGCGGCGCCGTCCTCGACGCGGTGGCCCTGGCCCGGCCGCTCGTCGGGCTGCGCAGCCCCTTCCTCGAGCACTGCTTCGAGACCCTGGGCGACGTGGGCTACCTTTGCGACTCGCCCGAGCAGGTCCGGTCGCTGGTCCACGACCTCTCGGGCCGGTTCCCGCGGTCGCACTACGCCGCGCAGCAGGAGCAGCTGCTCCGCAGCCGAGAGGTGTTCACGCCGAAGGCCGTGGGGGAGGCGCTGCGCGCCGCCTTCACCGGTTGGGAGGCCCGGATGGGCCGCTGAGCAGCAAACCCCCGGAGCGGGAGGCACCCATGCAGTCTTCCAAGCCGGAATCGAAGCTCACGCTGCACGCCCACTTCTCGAACAAGCGCGCGGCGCTCGCGTCCTGCCGCTCCAGCGACGGGGCGCTCTCGCTCTTCGTGCCCACGAGCGACCCCATCCCTGCCGGCACCGAGGTCGGGCTGCTGGTCACCTTCGGCGACACCCCGGAGCGGTTCGACCTGCTGGGGACCGTCACCTGGCGGCGCGCCCAGGCCCGCGGGCTCGGGCTCGAGCCGGGGGTGGGCATCGAGTTCAGCGGGGGCGAGAAGTACCGCGCGGCGAAGATGCTCGCCTTCTGTGCCGGTCGCCCCCTGGACGCCGGGACGGCCTTCGAGCGCCGGGTGACCGCCCAGGTCCCGGTCTGGGTGAGGGTGGGCCAGAGCAGCATCACCGGCCAGGTCCGCGACCTGTCCTCCAGCGGCGTCTTCGTCGCCGGCTCGGCCTTCAGCCGCCTCGCGCGGGGCACCGACCTCGTCCTGCAGCTCAACAAGGGCTGGCTGGGCTTCGGGGTGAAGGAGCTGAAGGCCCGGGTGGTCTGGAGCGGGTACAAGAACGGGCTGTTCGGGTTCGGCGCCCGCTTCCTCGACGACGCCGCGCACACCCGGCCCATGCTCCAGCGCTACCTCGGGCCGGTCAGCCCCCGTCGCTGACGAACGCCACGCCCTGTGGCCTCACCTGCTCGAGCAGCGTGCGGGCCACCACCTTTGCCCGCTCGCTCCAGTCGTTCTGCCGGGCGAAGGCCACGCGCCGGGCGCGGGTCTCGGGGGCGTTCTCTTCCAGGGCCTTGCGGATGGCGGCCACGAAGGCGTCGGCGCCGCTGGCCACGTAGAGGAGGTCGGACAGGCTCTCGACGTTGCTCACCGGCGTGGTCACCACCGGGGTCCCGAAGCAGAAGTACTCGTAGATCTTGATGGGGTCGGACGCGCGTGCCACCACGCCCTCGCGGAAGGGGATGAGCGCCACGTCGAAGCTGGCCATCGCCTTGGGCACGTCAGGGTAGGCCCGGTAGCCAGGCAGGTGGACGTTGGGCAGCCCGGCCAGCCGGGAGACGTCGATGCCCCGGCGCACCGGCCCCACCAGCATGAACTCGCACGCCGGCAGGGCCTGCGCGGCGTGGGCCACAAGCTCCAGGTCCACCCACTCGTAGAGCGCGCCCAGGTAGCCCACGCGCTTGCGGGGGCCGCGCGGGTCGGGCGGGAAGGAGCGGCGGATGAACTCGTCGGCGCAGACGCCGTTGCCCAGCACCTGCACCCGCCGCCCGCCCTTCTCCCGTAGGTCCGCGGCCAGTGCCGGGCTCACCGCGAAGCACGCGTCGGCGCGCGTGAGCAGCCGCGCCTCCCACCGACGGAATCGCGCCAGGCGCCACGGCTCGGCGTGCACCTCCAGCGCGTCCAGGCAGTCGTAGGCGAGGCAGGAGAATGGGAGCCGGTCGATTACCGGGGCCCAGCGCGGGGTGGAGACCACCGCCACCGGAGGCCGGGCGCGCCGCTGCCACGCCTTGAGCCAGAGCGTCTGGGCCGCGTCGTGCACCCGCGGGACCAGCGGCAGCCGGTCGCTGATCTTCGGGATGGAGGGCGGCATGGGGACCACGGTGATGC
>CAZAIE010001372.1:0-2090 GCA_964485035.1 uncultured Myxococcaceae bacterium
GCTCCCGCTGTGACGTCGCCTACCGGTCCGTTTCAGAGCCGGTCGAGCCGGACGGGGCAGCGCGTCGTCGGGGCTTCTGGATCTCCACGCTGCTGCTGGTGGCCCTGGGGATCGGTGCGTTCACCTCCGCTGCAGAATGGCGGGGGTTCTTCCTGAGCGGGACCTTCGCGGCAGGAGCGGCGGTACTCGTCTTCGTCCGGACGATCGTTCCCAATCCCCCAGCATCCGTGGCGGGGGTGGCCGCAGCGGAGATCGGGCCACCCGGGTTCATCAGGCCTCTCCTGATCGTGGCACCCCTGCTCGTGCTGGAGCTGGCCATCGTTCGGGCCATGTCGACGCAGATCCTGGAAGGGGTCGTCCCTCAGCTCTGGATCTGGCTGATCGCTGTGCTGTGCCTGCTCGGTGTTGTCCTGCGCGCGTGGCCAGCAGAGACTGCGCCCTCCGATGACCTCGAGCCGGGCACGCTCGATCCCGCAGTGTGGTTGGGGATCCTCGCAGGCATGGCGATGATTGCCCTGGCGTTCCTGCCCGCGTCCGCCTGGATGGAGATCGGCACTCCGGCCGTGCTCTTCCTGTGGGCAACGCTGGCGACCTTCTTCCTCGCCGGTCTCGTGGTGCAGGCGGACCGCTGGCCGCTTCGCGGCCCGTACGCACTCGGCCTCCTCGCCCGGTGGCCCGTGCTCAGCTTCCTGCTGGTCTGGTCCCTGGTGGCGTCAGCCGTCGACCTGCGGGGCGCCTACTACGACGTGCGGCTGCGAGAACCGGCGCTCACGAGTGCCCCGGAGCGGCCCACGATCGAGGATGCGTACACCGATTGGCTCACCCAGGCGCCTGCGACGACCGGCAAGGGGACGCCGCTGGTCTTCGTCGCGGCGGCTGGAGGTGGAATCCGGGCGGCGTACTGGACGGCCATCTCCTGGGCATGCCTTTTCGAGGCGGACTGCGGCGAGCCGGGTTCGACCGCACGCGCAGTACCGTCGGGAAGCGTGTTCCTCGCCTCTGGCGTGTCGGGAGGAAGCCTCGGCCTCGCCAGCATCCGCACTCGCGAACTGCGGGGGCCCGGGGAAGGCTGGCCGGACGACCAGCTCGTGGCCGACTTCGTCGCACCAGCTCTGGCCGCGTTCCTGTTCCGCGACCTGCCGAACTCGCTACTGCGGATTCCTACGTGGCAGACCGACCGGGCGGGCCAGCTCGAAGCCGCGTGGGAGAGCGCCGACCCGAGGCTCGCCGACTCCTTCCACGACAGCACCGCCGGCCGCTTCCCCCACCTCATCCTCAACTCGACCAGCGTCGAGGACGGCTGCCGGCTGGCGGTCTCCACGATCGACCTCGATGCGGCCGGCTGCCAGGGCGGAGAGGACGGCTCAAGCGCGAGATTCGTCCGGGATGCCGAGGACTTCCTCTGCGACGGCGACGGCCGGCGGCGCGAACTGAAGCTGTCCACGGCGGCGCTGCTCTCCGCCCGCTTCCCTTACGTCTCGCCCGCGGGCGGACTGACGTCCTGCGCCGACAACACGTTGCAGCGGGATCGCACCTTTGCCCTCGATGGAGGCATCCTCGACAACTCTGGGGCCGGCGCGATTCAGGATGTATGGCGTTCGCTGGAAGCCAGGGTGCGGCAGACGAATGCCGACACGGGCGGAGCGTGCGTGATCCCGAGGCTGGTCATCGTCGACAACGGCTACGCAGCCAGCGCCGCGGCCCGTGCACGGAAGCGTCCGATCCAGGGAACCGCGCCGCTGGCGGCCGCCCTCGGGTTCTACGACTCACGCTCGGCGCGTGAGGTGGCGGCGCTCGAGGAGCTCATCGGCAATGCGGCCAGGGAGGCCGAGACCACGTGCTCCTCAGCCGGAAAGCCGGTGACGCCCGTGGAGAGGTCCGCCGTGGTCATCCGCCCACAGATCAGCCCGGGCACGCAGGCGCCTCTGGGCTGGACGCTCTCGACCAACTCGGTCAGGTCGATGCGGCAGCAGCTTCGGGAGCGGAAGGACGCGAACGTGCAGGCTGTTCAGTGCTGGTTCAGCCCCGGACCTTGCTGACGTGGCCAACGACACGTCCGCCTTCCAACCCCTCCGTCCACAATCCCCTAC
>CAZAIE010001373.1:0-2085 GCA_964485035.1 uncultured Myxococcaceae bacterium
GCGATGGAGGCCGCGGACGCCTCGCTGCTGGACCTCTTCCGCCGCGAGGCGCACGAGGTGCTGGCCGCGCTGGAGGCGGCGGTGCAGAAGCTCTGCTCGCCCAACGTCGGCGACGAGCGCAAGGCGGTGGTCGAGGAGGCGGCGCGCCGGGCGCACAACCTCAAGGGCTCGGCAGGCGCAGTGGGGGCGCGCGCCATCTCCGAGGCCGCCGGGCGGCTGCAGGCCGCCATCGGCCGCATGGCCGTGCCCGGCTTGGAGGCCAGCCGCGGCGCCGCGGCCGCCGCCGAGGACATCGTCGGCCTGAAGGAGAGCATCGAGTCCTTCGGACGCGCCGCTCCCACGCCGGCCGAGCCCGCCCCGGAGCGCCCCGCAGCCGAGCGCGCCGAGCCCGCCGCCGCGGCCGGCGGCGCAGCGGCGGACCGCACCATCCGCGTCTCGGTGAACACCCTCGAGTCACTGGCCCGCCAGGTGGAGAGCTTCACCCTCCTGCGCGGCCGCGAGGAGCGGCGCGCGCGCGAGCTGCAGCAGCAGTCCGGCTCGGTCCAGGAGATCCGCCAGCTGTGCGAGCGGGCCATCGAGGAGCTGCGCCACGCCGAGACCCAGGGGCCGGTGGGGGTGTTGGACGAGGCGCTGGGGCGCCTGCGCGCCCAGGAGCGCCAGCTCGCGCGCATGAGCCAGGAGCACTCGCGCGAGGCCGAGCAGATCCGCTTGGTCTCCACCGTGGTCCGCGAGGACCTGCGCGACCTGCGCATGGTGCCCGCCTCGACCGCGCTGGAGCCCCTGCGGCGCACCGTCCGCGAGGTGGCCGGCCGGGTGAAGAAGCAGGTGGAGCTCACCGTGGTGGGCGGCGACGTGCGGCTCGACCGGCGCATCCTCGACGAGCTGCGCGACCCGCTACAGCACCTGGTGCGCAACGCCATCGACCACGGGCTGGAGCCGGCGGAGGCGCGCAAGGCGGCCGGGAAGCGCCCGGTGGGGGTGCTGGAGGTGAGGGTGGAGCGGCGCGGGCACCGCATCGCGGTGACCCTGGCCGACGACGGCGCGGGCATGTCCGCCGAGCGGGTGCGCCAGGTCGCGGTGCGCCGCGGCATCCTCACCCCCCAGGCGGCCAGCAACCTCCCCGACGAGGAGGCGCTGCGGCTGGTGTTCCGGCCGGGCTTCTCCACCGCGGACCAGGTCACCGCCATCAGCGGCCGCGGGGTGGGGCTGGACGTGGTGCAGGCCACCGCCCACAAGCTGCGCGGCGCGGTGGACCTCTCCACCACCCCGGGCCAGGGCACGCGCTTCGTGATGGACCTGCCGCTGACGCTGGCGGCGACGCTGGCGGTGGTGGTGCGGGCCGGGCCCGACTACGCGGCGCTGCCCTACGAGGCGGTGGAGCGCATCCTGCGGCTCACCGGCAAGGACCTGGGCACGGTGGCCGGGCGCGCCTCGGTGGACGTGGAGGGGACGCAGGTGCCCTTCGCCGCGCTCTCGCAGGTGGTGGGCACGGACGCGGGGCGCCTCCCCATGGAGGGCGACCGGCCGCAGCCGGCGGTGCTGGTGACCTCCGGCGGGACCCGGCTGGTGTTCGCGGTGGACGAGGTGGCCGGCCAGCACGAGGTGGTGGTCCACTCGCTGGGCAAGCACCTCTCGCGCACCGCGCACCTCGCGGGGGCGGCGGTGCTGGACGACGGCCGGGTGGTCTCGGTGCTCAACGTCACCGAGCTGGTGCGCATGGCCCGCCCGCTCTCGCGCGGCGGGGCCACCGAGGCCGAGCGGATGCGCATCCTGGTGGTGGACGACTCGCTCACCACCCGCTCGGCGATGAAGGCAGTCCTGGAGATCGCCGGGTACCAGGTGCTCCCCGCCGCCGACGGGGAGGAGGCGCTGGCGCTGCTCAAGCAGTCGCCCTGCCAGCTCCTGGTCACCGACGTGCAGATGCCGCGCATGGACGGCTTCACGCTCACCAAGCGCGTGAAGAGCGACCCCACGCTCTCCGCCACGCCGGTCATCGTGGTCACCTCGCTGGACTCGCCCTCCGACCGCGCCGCCGGCCTCGAGGCGGGGGCGGACGGGTACCTGGTCAAGAAGGACGTCGAGCGG
>CAZAIE010001374.1:0-2084 GCA_964485035.1 uncultured Myxococcaceae bacterium
GTCCAATCAGCTCCGGGGCGTCTTCGGGCCGATCTGCGGCGTTTTTTTTTCCACGGAGAACAGGATGCTGCCCGCCGCCGTCGCCCCGGGAATCTGCATCGAGAGCAGCGACTCCTCGAGCGCCTGGTCCTGGGCCAGCTCCGGCGAGGACTCGTCGGTCATCGGCGCGCCCACCCCGCGCACCACCACGCCGACCAGCTCCTGCACCCGCGCCTCGAGCGTCTCCGGGGTGTCCAGCGGGCCCGCCGCCATGCGGTGGGGCAGCACGAAGCGGGCTGCGTCGGCGAGGTCGTCCGGCTCCACGCGCGCGCGTCCCAGCAGCGCCGCGATGGCCCGCGCCGCCTTCACCAGGGCAATCTCCGCACGGTGTCCCCGGGTCTTCGCCTGGTCGGCGAGCCTCACCGCCAGCGAGACCACGTCGTCGGGCACCGCCACCATGCGCAGCGCACGCTGGGCTGTCCGCACCCGCTCCGCGAGCGCCGCCTGTTCTGGCGCCCAGTGGGCCGCGAAGCCCTGGGGGTCGAGGTCGAAGGCGAGGCGCCGCCGGGTGATCTCCTCGCGCCGCGCCAACTCCGGCACGTCGGCGACGGAGGCGAAGAGCCCGAAGCGGTCGAGGAACTGCGGCCGCAGCGCCCCCTCCTCCGGGTTCATGGTGCCCACCAGCACGAAGCGCGCGGGGTGGACGTGCGAGACGCCCTCGCGCTCGACCACGTGCACCCCCGACGCCGCCGCATCGAGCAGCAGGTCCACGAGGTGGTCGTCGAGGAGGTTCACCTCGTCCACGTAGAGGAAGCCGCGGTGGGCAGCGGCCAGCAGCCCCGGCTCGAACCGGCGCTCCCCCGCGCGCAGCGCCTGCTCCACGTCCAACGTCCCGGCGACCCGGTCCTCGGTGGCGTTCAGCGGCAGCTCCACGAAGGGGGTCGCGATGGAGGTCCGCGGCAGCGGCTGGCCAGCGTCCAGCCTGGCCCGGCACTCGTCGTGCAGCGCCGCGGGATCGTCCGGATCGCAGTGATACGGGCAGCCGTTCACCGCCTCGAGCCTCGGCAGCAGCGAGGCCAGCGCGCGCACCGCGGTGGACTTCCCGGTGCCCTTGGTCCCGCTCACCAGCACGCCGCCCAGCGAGGGCTCGACCGCGGCGCAGACCAGCGCCAGGCGCAGGCCTTCCTGGCCCACGAGCGCAGTGAAGGGGAAGAGCGGGCGTTCCATGCAGCGCAGATCGCCCTCAAGCGGGCGCCGAGTCAAGGGCCGGCCACCGAAGCCCTGTGGTGTCGGGCATCCCACCCGACCTTCCCTGCAGCCTGGCTGAGCTTTCCCCTGATGAAGCCCGGACGCCCGTGGTGTCGGGCGTCCCGCCCGACCTTCCCTTCACCAGACCGTCCTTCACCTGATGAAGCCCGGAAGCCCGTGGGGTCGGGCGCCCGACCTTCCCAGCACTTCAGCCCCGGCCGAGCAGCAGCGTGCTCGCCATCAGGTTGCCATGGGCCACCTGCTTGGGCAGGACGCATCCCTGCTCGCCGAACGAGAAGTGCGCGGTGAAGGGCACCTCCCCCAGAGCCTTGCGGATGCCGTCCATGGTCTGGGGCATCTGCGGCTTGATGGCGAACATGCAGCCCGCGCAGTAGATGACGCGCGCGCCGGCGACCTCGGAGGCCGCCATCCCGGAGCGGCCGAGCGCGGCGCGGGCCACGTTCCCGCCGCGGGCGACCAGGGCGTCGCTGTTGGAGTGCATCAGCACCACGTCCTGGCCCTGCTCGACGTTGGCGAAGAGCGTGAGGCCACGCGTGGCTGCGTCTACGCGCTCCGGGTGCACCAGGACGTATGCCTCGATTCCCCCGAACATGCCGTGCGGCTTGCCCAGCGGCGCCAGGGTGGTCTGGTTCAGCACCTTGCCCCCGCCCACCATCGCCGCGCGGATGGAGCCGCTGGTCCACTCGTCATAGACCTCGGCGGCGGGGCGGTGGTCGATGGTCAGCAGGAGCCGCCCCTTCACCCCAGTGACCTTGCCGCGCTTCTCGGTGGGGATGTACCCGGCCTGGTAGTTCGCACCGATCTTCCAAGGCCAGTCGCAGACCGCCAGCGCGAAG
>CAZAIE010001375.1:0-2081 GCA_964485035.1 uncultured Myxococcaceae bacterium
GGCGATGCACAACAGGTCGAGCGCGTTCTCGAAGAACTGGTCGAACTCGTCGGCCTTGAGCCTCAGGGCCGCATTGTCGCGCACCAGTTCTTCCACGGTCATGGGCTGCGGCATCGTCCCCCCTACATGCTGCACGCAGGGGGGATTCTAGCGCTGCGCTCCTCGCGGCCACAGACGCGCTCCAGCGACCCGTGGTCGGCTCACGCTCGGCCGTGCAATCCTCCCCCGCCGACTTCGTAGGGCCTCACCAAGGAGTGCCGATGCGACTGGTCCTCAACATCCTCTGGGCGGTCATCGGCGGCGGGTTCGTCAGCGCGCTCGCGTACGTGCTGGTCGGCGCCCTCTGCTGCCTGACGATCGTCGGGGTCCCCTTCGGGTTGCAGTGCTTCAAGATCGCCAGGCTCGCGCTGTTTCCGTTCGGCAAGGACTTCCGCTCCGGCAGCGGCGTGGTGAGCCTGCCCTTCAACGTCCTGTGGTTCGTGTTCGCTGGCCTGTGGATCTTCCTGAGCCACGTCGGGCTGGGGCTCTCGCTCGCCGTGACGATCGTGGGCATCCCCTTCGCCTACCAGCACCTCAAGCTCGGGATGCTCGCGCTGGCGCCGTTCGGAGTGACGGTGACCCGCCTCCCCTAGGTCGTCACCCCCAGAGGTGCTCGGCGACGATCTTCACGCCGATGCCGATGAGGATGGCCCCGCCCAGCACCTCGACGCGCTTGCCCCAGATCGTGCCGATGCGCCGACCGAGCACCATGCCCACCGCGGTGAACGCCGCGGCGACCAGGCCGATGACGACCGCGGGGACGACGATCTCGGCGCCGATGACTGCCAGCGAGAGGCCCACCGCCAGCGCGTCGATGCTGGTGGCCACCGAGAGCACCACCAGCGCCCAGCCCGAGGTGGGGTCGCCCTTTGGGCGCTCCTCGTCCTCACCCTCGTGCAGCGCGCCCCAGAGCATCTTGCCGCCCACGAAGCCGAGCAGGCCGAAGGCTACCCAGTGGTCGAAGGCCGAGATGTACGAGTGCACGGCCTTCCCCGCGGCCCACCCGATGACCGGCATCAGCGCCTGGAAGAGCCCGAAGTGGAAGGCCAGCCGGAAGACGTGGCGGCGGGTGAGCGGGTTGAGGGTCAGGCCCGAGACGATGGCCACCGCGAAGGCGTCCATGGCCAGGGCGCACGCGAGGGCCAGCAGGCTGAACCATCCCATGTGACTCACCTCCGGGGCGCCTTACATACCAAGCGCCGCCTCCCCTCGCACCGGCTGGCTGGGACGATCCGCCCGCTCGGCCGGGCGCGTATACTCTTCGGCCGGTTTGGACGTCTCTCACAGAACAGCAACGGCGGAGGGCGGTACGTGGCGGTCACCCCGGAGATGATTCGTGAGGTCCGCGCCAAGGTCGACGCAAGCGTCGCGGAGACCACGGCGGCCCTCGAGGAGAGCGGCGGCGACATCGACGCCGCCATCGAGCGGCTCCGCGCAGCCCCGCGCAGCAGCGACACCGGCTCGTCGCCTCCGGGGAGCAAGCCTCCCCCTCCGCCCGCGCGCGAGTTGCCCAAGCCGAAGCGCAAGTCCCGGAAGTGGCCTGTCGCCGTGCTGGGACTCGTGGCCCTTGCCGCCGGGGGACACCAGATCGCGCAATTGCTCGAACGCAGTTCGCTCGGGAAGGCTCAGGCCCTCGTCGGGCAGGCGCTCTGCATCCCCGACGCCTACCAGGAAGCGGTGGACCTGGCGGCCGCCGCCAACCAGGGGACGTTGAAGCTCCAAGAGATGAAGGATCGGACCGTCCGGCTGCACACCACGCTCGCCGGCTTCATGCAGTCCCAGCGCCTCACGGCGGCCGACCTCGACCGGGCCCTCAAGGCGGAGTCCGCGCCTATCATCGCGGCGGCGACCGCGCACTGTCCGAGCGTGCTCACCGACCCGGCGCGCCTCGAGTGGACCCTGCGGCTCCTGACCGCCCACGTGCAGGCATCCGAGCTGCAGGTGCAGTGACGGCCGTTCGTCCGGAGCGACGGATCGACCGGCTCTGGACACCGCGGCCCGCGACGCCTGAGCGCCGCGGGCCGCGAACTTCTCGCCTACCC
>CAZAIE010001376.1:0-2080 GCA_964485035.1 uncultured Myxococcaceae bacterium
CCTCGGTGGACTTGTCCGGCTCCCCGGCGGGCTCCGCAGCGGCCTTCTCCACCGGAGGAGCCGCCAAGGACAGGAGCACCACCACCGCAGCGATCGTCATGCCACCCTCCGCATCCGCCACATCCCAAGGAGCAGGGCCAGCCCGAACCACGGCGGCGCGCCGCCCGTCGACGCACACCCGCACCCCGACTGCACCGTCTCCGGCGTCCAGGCCGCGTCGCTCCCGACCACCGCGCCGTCGACGTTGGCCACGGCCGCATCGCCGTCCGGCTCGACCGCCCCGTCGGCCCTCGGCGTCGCCGCGTCGGGGGAGGTCTGTGCGGCATCGCGCTGCGAGGTCGTGGCATCAAGTCCAGGCTGCGAGGTCGTGGCATCGGGTCCCGGCTGCGCCGCGTCACGTTCCGAGGTCGCGGCATCGGGTCCGGGCAGCGTGGCATCCGGGCCCGAGACACCGGCGTCGAGCGGAGCGCCACACACCCCGTCGCGGCAGACCCCCGCGGCGCAGGAGGTCCCGTTGGCGACGTTGATGAGGTTCGCGCAGACCGGAGCGCCGCTCGCGCAGGAGAGGGTCCCCGTGCGGCAGCCATCAGCCGATGAGCAGGCCCCGCCCGCGGTGCAGGCCGTGCAGACCCCTCCCGAGCAGACCTGGTTGGTCCCGCAGACGAAGCCATTGGCGCGGTTGGTGAGCCCTCCACACACCGGCTGCCCGGTGGAGCAGCCGATCGTCCCGGTCTTGCAGTTGTCCGCCGACGCGCAGGCCCCGCCCGCCGTGCAGGCCGTGCACGCGCCCGCGGAGCAGACCTTGTTGGTGCCGCACGCCGTGCCGTTGGCGACGTTCGCGAGCCCGTCGCACGTGCCCGCCGGGCAGCTGCGGGTGCCCGCCTGGCAGCCGTCGGCGTTGGTGCAGGCGGCGCCCGGGACGCACGCCTCGCACGAGGCAGGGGCGGCCGTGGCGACGTAGTCCGTGCACGAGCCCACGCCCCAGGAGCCCTGCTCGGGCCAGACCGCGCGGGCGCCCGCGCCGTCGCGGGCCAGGAACCAGTAGCGGTGGCAGGCCGTGTCCCCCAGCGCCCGCGAGACCTTGTAGGTCGCGTTGCCGGCAGTGCCGACCTCGAGCGTCATCGCGTGGCACGCGCCGTCGAGGACGAGCTGCACCGACTGCGGAGCGCCGCTGGTCGAGTAGTAGTTCACGTAGAAGTCGAAGCTGGTCGAGGCGTTGCCGGTCTCCGGCTTGTGGGCGCCGGCCGGGAGGGTGGCGGTGACCAGCCCGCTCTTGTTGCCCGGGTCGCAGAAGTAGTAGCGGCTCCAGCAGGTCGCGGGGGAGGTCTGGGTGGAGGCGCCGCAGCCCGTCAGGTTGTAGCTCGCCGAGGTGAGGATCTTGCGGTGGCCCTCGTAGTTCGCGCACTCGCCGACCCAGCCGTAGACCGCGTCCCAGGCATTGCCGTAGCCCGCGGCGCCGACTTCTCCGCTGGCCGCGAAGCCGAAGTAGCTGCAGCGCGCCCAGGGGTCGGTGCCCCCCTCCCAGAGGTTGCTGCACTGGTTGGCGTGGCCGTTCGAGGCGCAGGCGCAGGTCTCGGAGCCGTCGCAGTCGGTGGCGCCGATGTCCGTGCGCAGCGTGCAGGGCGAGGAGTGGGAGAGCCCGAAGTTCATCTTCTGCAGGTTCTGGCAGTGGAACCGGCCGGCGCGGGAGCTCTCGTAGCTGTACATGAGCGGCTTCTGCGCCGGGAACTGCGTGTAGCAGTCGCTGCGCCCGGAGCCAGCGGCGGGGCAGGCGGTGGCGCAGCCCTTCCCGGCGGTCTGCAGCGCGGGGTTGTTGGGGTCGGAGCGGGCGCGGTTGATGGCCACCAGCGTGAGGCGCTCGGCGTAGCTGGGGTAGCCGTTGGTGGGCACGCCGTTCAGCGCGCTCGAGCGCGAGCCCAGCTCCGGTGTCTCCTGGACGACACAGGCGGTCGCGGCCAGCACCACCCCGAGGACGAGTCCACGCATGCAGACGATCCTGGGCGTCCCTCGATGCCCCGTCCAGTCGGTCAACCGCCCGACCCGGGCCCCGCTACAATCCGCGGCCCACCACCTCCACCTC
>CAZAIE010001377.1:0-2080 GCA_964485035.1 uncultured Myxococcaceae bacterium
CCACCATCGCAAGGGAGCGGGGGCTGGAGCCGCTCGCCGACCGGATGTGGAAGCAGGACGCGCCCCAGGGCTCGCGCCGGGAGGCGCTGGCGGCGGCCTTCGTCGCCCCCGACAAGGAGGTCCCGGACGCCGAGGCGGCGCTCGCCGGGGCCCGCGACATCTGCGCGGAGCGGATGGCCGAGGACGCCGGGCTGCGCCGGTTCGCGCGAGAGGTTGCGGGCCGCGAGGGCGAGTGGGTGGCAAAGGTCGCCCCGGCGAAGAAGGGGGAGCGCACCAAGTTCGAGGCCTACTACGACCACGCCGAGCCGCTGGCGAAGGCCCCCTCGCACCGGGTGCTGGCGCTCTTGCGCGGGGAGGCGGAGGGAGTGCTGCGGGTGAAGGTGGGCTTCCCCGACGACGCCCTGGTCGCCGGCCTCACCTCGCGCGTGGTGACCCGGCGGGACTCGCCGCTGGCCAAGGACCTCGCCGAGGCGGTCCGGGACGGCTGGGAGCGGCTGCTCTCGCCGTCGCTGGAGAGCGAGCTGCGGGCGGAGGCCAAGGCCCGGGCGGACCGGGAGGCCATCGAGGTCTTCGGGCAGAACCTGCGCAACCTGCTGCTCGCCGCGCCGGCGGGGAACCGCCCGGTGCTCGCGCTCGACCCGGGGCTGCGCACCGGCGTGAAGGTCGCAGCCCTGGACGGCACCGGCAAGGTGGTGGGGACCTCGACGCTCTACTCTGAGCGCGGGCCGGGCGAGCGCGCGCAGGCGGCGCGCCAGCTGGGCGAGGTGGTGAAGCGGCTGAGGCCGGAGCTGGTCGCCGTGGGGAACGGGACCGGGGCCCGCGAGGCGGAGGCGTTCTCCCGCGAGGCGCTGAAGGCGGTGGGCGCCGAGCTACCCATCGTCTCGGTGAGCGAGCAGGGCGCGTCCATCTACTCCGCCTCCGAGGTCGCCCGCGAGGAGTTCCCGGAGATGGACGTCTCGCTGCGCGGGGCGGTCTCCATCGGCCGGCGGCTGCAGGACCCGCTCGCGGAGCTGGTGAAGCTGGACCCCAAGAGCATCGGCGTGGGCCAGTACCAGCACGACGTGGAGCCGGCGCTGCTGCAGAAGAAGCTGGGCGAGGTGGTGGACTCGTGCGTGAACGCAGTGGGGGTGGACGCGAACATGGCCTCCCCGCAGCTGCTCGCCCGGGTCTCGGGGATCGGCCCGGGCCTGGCGAAGAAGATCGTCGCGTTCCGCGAGAAGACCGGCCGCTTCGAGAGCCGCAAGGCGCTGCGCGAGGTGCCCGGACTGGGGCCCAAGACCTTCGAGCAGGCCGCCGGCTTCCTGCGCGTGCGCGGCGGGGCGCCGCTGGACGACAGCGCCGTGCACCCCGAGCGCTACAAGGTCGTCGAGCGGATGGCCAAGGACCTGAAGGTCAAGGTCGAGCAGCTGGTGGGCAACGCGTCGCTGGTGCGCACCATCGACTGGCGCCGGTACGCCGAGGGCGACCTGGGCGAGCCCACCCTCAAGGACATCCTCGCCGAGCTGGAGAAGCCGGGGCGCGACCCGCGCGGAGACTTCTCGGCGGCGGCCTTCCGCGATGACGTGCGCACGCTCGAGGACGTGAAGGAGGGCATGGTGCTGCAGGGGGTCGTCACCAACGTGACCGCGTTCGGGGCCTTCGTCGACGTGGGGGTCCACCAGGACGGGCTGGTGCACGTCTCGCAGCTCGCCACGAAGTTCGTGAAGGACCCCGCCGAGGTGGTGAAGGTGGGCGATCGGGTCACGGTGAAGGTGCTCTCGGTCGACCTCGAGCGGCACCGGATGGGCCTGTCGATCCGCGCGCTGTCCGAGGGCGGCGTTGCGGCGCCCCGTTCGGCCCCCACGCCTGCACCCACGACTCCCCGGGGAGCGCCGCCGCGCCCAGCCCCGGCGCAACCGCAGCAGCCGTTCAACAACCCGTTCGCGGGGCTCAAGGGCCGCCGCTGAGCGAACAGGGACCGACGATGTCCAAGAAGCCGACCGAA
The DNA here is from genome assembly GCA_964485035.1 of uncultured Myxococcaceae bacterium. Lineage (GTDB taxonomy): Bacteria > Myxococcota > Myxococcia > Myxococcales > UBA5297 > CAZAIE01. The sequence continues at coordinate 1,985 of CAZAIE010001377.1, forward strand.
GCGCCGTCCTCACCCTTCAACAATCCGTTTGCCTCGCTCGCCGGCCAGAAGTCCGACCTTCCGCCGGGGAAGGCGCCCGCCCCGAAGGCCCAGAAG
>CAZAIE010001378.1:0-2079 GCA_964485035.1 uncultured Myxococcaceae bacterium
GCATCCTGGCCAGAGACCGCGCTTGGCGCCAGACGGTGTCCGTGCAGCGGTTACTGATGTGATGCGACGAACGGCAACCGCATCGACACTTCTGCTGGCCTTGGCCGTCTTCTGGGCCGGGGCGGCCGAGGCGTACTCCTCCGGCGCCACCCTCGGCGACCTCGCCGCCCAGGCCGACCAAGGTCCACCGACGCTCCGCTGCGATCTCTGCGTCGCGGCGTCCGAGACCTTCGCCGACACGTCCCTGACCTCAGTTCACGGGAATCCGCTGAGGTACACGGACCCGACGGGGGAGGCGGTCCCGCTTCTCTTCTTGCTGGGAATGGCTGCTGTCGGAGGAGAGGTTGGTTTCTTCTTCAGTCTGACCAGCCAAGGCGTCGAGCAGAAGCGGGCCTTCTACGAACCCGAGTTCAACCTCGACACGGCCAGATCAGCCAAGGCGACGGCCGGCGGGGCACTTCTGGGAGCCGGTGGAGTGGCATTTGGCCCGGGTGTGGCGGTGGCGGGCTATGTCGTCGGGGCGGGAACGGTCTACGGCGAAGCCTACTTCGCACAGGGCAAGTCGCCATCTCAAGTCGTGCCAGAGGATGCGATCTTCGGCGGCGGGGCTAGCGCCTCGATGGGACCATTGTTCGGAGCAGGACTTACACATGCAAGTCCAGTCATCCGGGTCGGTACTGGAGTAGTGGGAACCGGGATGAGCATGGTGGGCGGGGCAGTCGGCGCGAACAATGTTCATGAGGGGCTCAAAAGTGGCGATTGGGGGCGCGTGGGCTGGGGAACAGTTGAGTTCGGAACCAGCCTGCTCGGAGCGACCGTGTCCTTGAGGACGGCCATTTCCTCGGCCCCAAACATGTTCGGGTATCAGTGGGCGCAGGAAGGGCTGGGTTCCAACTTTGGTAGCGCGAGATGGCGGAAACGCGCGCAAGCTGCGACCGTGAACGACGACTGGGGGTACCAGCGTGAGTGGATGCCTCCGGACACTGGAGACCACTCGAAAGCACTTGCTGCTGCGAACATGGCACTTGAGGGGCGAGCGGTTGGGAAAGGACAGGCAGCGGCGCACATGGTCCCATCCACAGGCGCCGAGAACCAATGGGCGCCAGGGGCGCATGCTCGGAAGTTGCTGGCGTTCTACCGGGTTCTCGTGGATGACGCGGCCAACGGCATTCCACTCAACCACCCTCAACCCCACAACTTCACGCACCGAGGGCCTTTCCTGGAGCGCCTTGACAACCGACTGATTTCCCTGGTTGCGAAAATGACGGAGAACGGACGAGGGTATCGTGCAATTCGGTCAGCGCTGCGACGTGAGTTGCGGCAAATTGGACGGGAGGTCGGCACAGAACTGCGAACAGGCGAGCCCTCTTCAGACGCTTACTGGACGGCACCGCGATGACGAATTCTGGCAAACGGCGTGTCTATCGGCTGCTCCCTGTGTTCGAGCGTACGAGGGGATTGCTTTTCAATGTGACGGAGTCACAACGAATCCTAGCGAGGTTGCGTGGTCGGCAGAAGCTTGCGGGGGTCCATGGAGAGTGGAGCGCCGGGCCTGAAGTCCCGCTGGGTGACTATCCGTGCGCGCTTGGATATGCGCCCGTCGTCTCTCGGCGCGTGGTGGATGCGCTCGGGAAGGAGCTTCGGCAAGGGGGCGAGTTGGTCCCAGTCGGTGCGGAAGCGTTGGCTCCAGATAGGTATTACCTGTACGTGGTTGATGCGCTGGTCGATTGCCTTGATGAAACCCGATCTGCTCGGCCAAACAGATCGACTGGCGAAATGGCTCAAGTGTCTTTTCTGCCATCAATGCTGAACGACACTTCTCCCGCCTTTCGGGTGCCGCAGAGTCCACTTTTCGTGTTTTGGTGCGACTGGTTTGTGGATGCTCTAACGAGCTTGATTCCAGAACAGGTGGATGCTCGAGTGATCTGGGCTGAAGACCCAAGTATTGCGCGCTTTCCTCGGCCGATGAGATGAATCAGATTGATTCCAGAACTCCTGACCTACGTCGGGCACTTGCCTGCTGATTTCGCCCAGCTGCCCCTCAGCCCAGCTGCCCCTCAGCACATTCGGGAGAAAGGG
>CAZAIE010001379.1:0-2078 GCA_964485035.1 uncultured Myxococcaceae bacterium
ACGACCCGGGCGCGAACTCCTCGCAGAACGAGCAGGACAACCGCCACTTCGCGCGCCTGAGCTACACCCCGCTCCTCGAGCCGGCCACCGCCGCCGAGGCGTACGCGATGTACAAGGAGGCCGCTCGCCTGGCCCGCGAGCGCCGCATGCCGGTGCTGCTGCGCCTCACGACCCACGTCTGCCACGCCAAGGAGAAGGTGCGCTTTGCGCCCTTCACCCCTGCCCTTCGCGACGACACGCCCCGGTTCGACCGCGCGAACGGCCCGTACGTCCCCATCGCCGCCGAGGTCTTCCCCATGAAGCGCCGCGCGCTGGCGAAGCTCGAGGCGTTCCGCGACTGGGCCGAGGCCTCTCCGCTCACCACCAGCGTCGATCACGGCAACGCCGCCCGCGGCGTCATCACCGCCGGCCTCCCGTTCCAGTCCCTGCTCGACGCGCTCGAGCCCGTGGCCGCGAAGCCCGACGTCCTGAAGCTCGGGGTCGTCTACCCGCTGCCGCGGAAGGCGATCGCCTCGTTCCTGCGCGCACACCGCGAGGTGAAGGTCCTGGAGGAGCTGGACGACTTCCTCGAGCAGCAGATCAAGGCGCTGGCGTTCGACGAGCAGATCCCCGTGCGCGTGCTCGGCAAGGCCGACTCCGAGGAGTGGCTGGGCGAGTACACGCCGGAGAAGGTCGAGGCGGTGCTGCGCCGGACCTGGCCCGACCTGCTGCCCGCGCCGGAGCCTCGCCTCCCGGAGATCCAGGTGCCCAAGCGCCCGCCGCAGATGTGCCCCGGGTGCGGCCACCGCAGCGCCTTCCACGCCATCAAGAAGGCGCTCGCCGCGCAGGACATCACCGTGGGCGACATCGGCTGCCACACGCTGGGCTTCCTCCCGCCGCACCAGATGGGCGAGGTGGTGCTGTGCATGGGCGCGTCGCTGGGCGTGGGCGCGGGGCTCTCGCTGTTCAACACCTCGCGCCGCGTGGTGGCGTTCATCGGCGACTCCACCTTCTTCCACGCGGGGATGCCGGGCGTGGTGAACGCGCTCTTCAACCACCACCGCCTCACCCTGGTGCTGCTGGAGAACGGCACCACCGCGATGACCGGGCACCAGGACCACCCGGGCTCGGGGAAGAACTTCAACGAGGTCAGCGACAAGATCCCGCTCAAGCGCGTGCTCGAGGGGCTGGGGGTGACCCGCATCTACGAGTGCGACGCCTACCAGCAGGAGAAGCTCGTGCAGCTCATGCACGAGGCCACCGCGGGCGAGGGCTTCAGCGTGGTCATCGCCAAGCACCCGTGCATGCTCAAGCTGGTGCGCGACCAGCGGCGCAAGAAGGCCGACTTCGCCACCCGCCACGTGCTGGTGGACGCCGCCAAGTGCGAGAAGCTGCGCGACTGCGTGGAGCGCTTCGGCTGCCCCAGCTTCGTGCGCACCCCGGACGGCGGCGCGGAGGTGAACCTGGACCTCTGCATCGGCGACGGCTCCTGCATCCAGACCTGCCCGGTGAAGGCCATCCGCTACTGAGCGAGGACCCCATGAACACCTTCAACATCCATCTGACGGGAGTGGGCGGACAGGGCATCGGGCTCTTGAGCGAGGTGCTGCTGCGCGCGGCCGACCACGCAGGGCTGCCGGCGCGCGGCGTGGACACGCACGGGCTCGCGCAGCGCGGCGGGATGGTGGTCTCGCACCTGAGGCTCGGCGCCGGGGCGCACTCGCCGATCGTGAAGCGCGGGGACGCGGACCTGGTGGTGGCGCTGGAGCGGCACGAGGCGCTGCGCGGGGCGACGCAGTTCCTGAAGCAGGGCGGGACGCTGGCCTTCTACGACGCCTGCTGGCAGCCGCTGGAGGTCCGGCTGGGCAAGGCGCCGGAGGTGACCGCAGAGCAGATCGCCGCGGAGGTCGCGCGGCGGGCGGGGCGCAGCTTGCGGGTGGAAGTCGCGGATCTCGTGGACGTGCGCATGCAGAACGTGGCGCTGCTGGGGACGCTCGCGAAGGAGCAGGTGCTCCCCGGGGTGACGCTGGCGGACTATCGGCAGGCGCTCACGGACCTGCTCCCGCCCGCGGCGCAGGAGAAGAACCTGCAGCTCTTCG
>CAZAIE010001380.1:0-2077 GCA_964485035.1 uncultured Myxococcaceae bacterium
GCCGAAATCGTCTTCTTCCACGGCGGGCGCGACCGGGGACCTGAGCGGGACGCCCCACACGGCCATCACCGCGTCGCCCACGAACTTGTCGAGCAGCCCGCCGTGGAAGAAGACGATTTCGGCCATCTGCGCGAAGTGGTCGTTGAGCAGCGTCACCACGTCCCGGGGCCCCATCCGCTCGGCCAGCTCGGCGAAGCCGCGGATGTCCGCGAACAGCAGCGTGACCTCGTGCGCCTCGCCATGCGCCCCCAGCGAGACCACCCCGCTGGAGACCTGCTCGACCATCGCCGGCGGCAGGAAGCGGGAGAGGTGTGCCCGCTGCGCCGTCTCGGAGGCAATCTGCCGGGCCGCCTCGGCCACCTCCAGCGACGCCGCCGCCTGCGCCCCGATGGCCAGGAGCACGTCCAGGTCGCGCCGGGTGAAGACGTCGGCGCGGTCCTTGGTGGCCAGCACCAGGATGGCCTTGATGTCCTTGCCCACCACCAGCGGCACGCCCATCGCCGAGCGGAACCCGCCCAGGATGACGCTCTCGGACGACCGGAACCGCTCGTCGGCCTTGGCGTCAGCGGTGAGAACACCCTGCCGGTTCTGGAGGATCTCGTGGAGCAGCGTCTTGCTCACCGAGACCGACTTCGCCCCGGTCTTGCTGCGCACGCCGCGCGGCACGAAGCTGCCGTTCTTCTCGGGCAGCAAGAGCGCCGCCTCGTCGGCGGGGAGGTGGTCGAAGGCGAAGGCCAGCACCCGGTGCAGCAGCGCCTGGGCGTCGCGCTCGCGGGCGAGGTGGCCCTGCAGGTCGGCCGCGACGCGCAGGAGCGCCGCCTCCCGCTCCACCTTCTCCGCGTCGTCCTTGGGGGCCTTGGGCGCCGGGGTCACCCGCGAGGGCTCGCGCGCGCGCACGTCGGCGGGCTCGTCCTCCTCGATGACCACGATCTCCGCGGCCGCATCCTCGAGCTGGGCGAAGGCGTACTTGTCGCCGTGGTAGAAGCGCTTGATCCCCGCGCGGATCGCCCAGCGGCTGGCGATGATGGCCTGCACCACCCCCACCCCGGCGGCCAGCCGCACCTGCTCGACCAGCCCGTCGTCGACCTCGGCCACCGCCAGCGTCAGGGTGTTGTGCTGCGGCGAGAACCCCAGCGGCAGCACCCCCAGCTTCTCGGCGTGCCGCAGCGGGATGCGGTCCAGCGCCTCCGGGGGGATCGTGGCGATCGCCAGCTTGTCCGAGGTGATGTAGCGGACATTGCTGGACTCGGCCAAGAACCGCAGCGCCCGCCGCTCGTCCGCCAGCCGGTTCTCGATGAGCACGTCGAGGAGGTAGCCCCCGGACTCCTTCTGCAGCTCCAGGGCCCGGGCGAGCTGCTCGGGAGTCACCACGTTGGCGGCGACCAACTGCTCGCCGAAGCGCGTCTTGTTGTCCTGTATGCCCATGGGGCCTCGCCTCAGGGGATCTGCAAGAGCTCTTTGACCGTCTCCAGCACCGTGTTCGCGCGCAGCGGCTTCACCAAGTAGGCGCTGGCCCCCAGCGCGAGCGCACGCCGCCGGTCCTCCGGGGCGGACTCGGTGGTGATGACCACGATAGGGGTCTGCCGGTTCAGGCTCTCCTCCGCCCGCACCGCCGCGATGAGCTTGAGGCCGTCCATGACCGGCATGTTGATGTCAGTGAGGATGACGTCGAACTTCTCGGCGACCAGGCGCTTGAGCCCCTCGGCGCCGTCGGAGGCCTCCACGCAGGCCAGGTCCTGCAGGCGCTGCAGCGCGTAGACGATGCTGCGCCGCATCGCCTGCGAGTCGTCCACGACCATCGCCTTGCGCAGCGCCAAACTCGCCTCCCCGGTGTGAAGTGCGCCCACTGTATGCCAGGGCCGCGGACCCCGCCAGTTTCTGGCGCGGCGACAATCGCCCGTGGTTGCGGCCGCTTCGGTCAGATCGGCCGACCCCGGGCGAAGCGCGCCACCGCGTCGGCCACCGAGTCCAGGGGCAGCACGTGTCGCGCCGCCCCGGCCTCGATGGCCTCCTTGGGCATGCCGAAGATGACCGCGGTCTGCTCGCTCTCGGCGATGGTCTCGGCCCCCGCCTTCTT
>CAZAIE010001381.1:0-2074 GCA_964485035.1 uncultured Myxococcaceae bacterium
GAGGAAGACCTGGAAGGTCGAGCCCTGGCCGCTCTCGCTGCGGACGCGGACGAAGCCCCCGTTCTGCTGGACGATCCCGTACACGGTGGCGAGCCCCAGGCCCGTGCCCTTGGAGACCTCCTTGGTCGTGTAGAACGGCTCGAAGATGTGCTTCAGGGTCTCCGCGTCCATGCCGCAGCCGGTGTCCTGGACCGACAGCACCACGTATTCCCCGGACCGGGAGCCGTCGCCCTCCGCGTGCGAGGCCACCCCGGTCTCGATGACGATGCGGCCCTGGCCGGCGATGGCGTCACGCGCGTTGGCGCAGAGGTTCAGCAGGACCTGCTCGACCTGCGAGGGATCGACCTTGACGCGCAAGCCCCCTCGGCCGGGCCGCCAGGCAATCTCGATCTCCTCGCCGATGAGGCGACGGAGCATGTTGAGCATCGCGTCCACCGCGGCGTCGATGTCCACCACCTTGGGCGCGATGGGCTGCTTGCGGGCGAACGCCAGCAGCTGCCGGGTGATCTCCGCCGAGCGCTGCGCGGCGCCGAGGATCTGCTGGAGGTCCTCCGCCAGCGGGTCCGTCGGGGCGAGCTTCGTCAGCGCCAGCTCCGAGTAGCCGAGGATGACGCTGAGCATGTTGTTGTAGTCGTGCGCCACGCCCCCGGCCAGGCGCCCCACCGACTCCAGCTTCTGCGACTGCGTCAACTGCTCCTGGAGCCTGGCCCGCTCCTCCTCGGCGCGGCGCGCCTCGGTGATGTCCCGGAACTCGACCGAGCGCATCCTCTTCCCCTGGTACGGGATGTTCCGCGCCTCGAGCCTCATGGGAAACTCGGCGCCATTCTTCCGCACGCCCATGGCCTCGTAGGCCCGCTCGTAGCCCGAGCGGATCTTCTCGCGCACCAGGTCCCGCGACTGCTCGGCGATGAGCAGCAGGCCGTCCATGCCGATGAGCTCCTGCAGCGAGTAGCCCGTCATCTCGGAGAGGCCTTGGTTGCAGTCGAGGATCACGCCCTTGTCGTGGATGGCGATCCCACCGAACGAGGCGTTGTGAAGCGCCTTGAACCGCGCCTCGCTCTCCCGCAGGTTCTGCTCCACCTGCTTGCGCTCCATGATGTCGCGAACGCTCCCCACGATGCCCCGGACCTGCGGGTCGGCGAGAAGGTCGTGCGCGCAGAACTCCACCCACCGGTAGTCGCCGTCGGCGCGCCGGTAGCGCAGCTCCAACACGCCCCGAGAGCCCGCCCCCTGACAGAGCGACCCGACCTCCTGCCGCAGCGCCGGCAGGTCCTCCGGATGGACGTGCTGGAAGAAGAGGTCTCCCAGGAGCGCCTCCGGCCGATGGCCGAACATCCGCTCCGCGTTGGGGCTCACATAGCGGACCCGCCCCTCCCGGTCGGCGACGAGCACCATGTCGCCGAGGGCGGCCTGGATGGCCCGCTCCAGGGCCACGCTCTTCTCTTGCGCGCGTGCGAGTTCCTCGCGCGCGGTGACGTCCGTCAGCACCAACGAGAGCGACTTCCCGCCGGCGTCCGGGAGCCGCCTCACGGAGTAGGTCCGCATCCCCGTCGCCGTCGGAAGGCGCTCCTCGCGCTCGGTCACGGTGCCCGCCGTCCTCGCGGCGAGGTCTCGCGCGCGGATGGCCGTGGCGATCTCCTCGGGGAAGAGGTCGAAGTCTGACCTGCCGAGAGTGGCGGCGCGGCTCAACCCGGTGGAGCGCTCCCACGCCTCGTTCACGCGCCGGTACGTGCCTTCGCCGTCCTTCTGCGCCCAGGGCAGGCCCAGCAGGTCGAGGACGGCCCCCTGGCCGCACCGAAGGCGGTTCGCAGGTCTCGAGCATGCTGTCTTCCCCCTCCTCTGGCGGCCCCCCGCTGGACTGACCACCCGAGCCAGGACGCTACCACCGGTCATGCGGGGCGCGAATGCGGCCGACGCCGCGCGGCGCTCGGCTCAGATCAGAAGTCGCGCGGGCCGGAGCGCTTGAGGGTGAAGGAGAAGCGCACCCACTCCCCGGTCTGGGACTCCGCGCGGATCTCGGTGCCGTGCTGCTGCAGGATCTGCCGGACGATGAACAGCCCCAGCCCGGTGCCGC
>CAZAIE010001382.1:0-2074 GCA_964485035.1 uncultured Myxococcaceae bacterium
GCCACGGACCGCTCCGGCGCGCGGAGACGAGCGTCCCCGCGAGGAAGGAGGCCCAGCCCGAGAGGAGCGCTGCCTCGACCCAGCCCGAGTGCGGAAGGAACCGCTCGGCCAGCAGCATCGGCCGCGGGACCTTTGCCTGGATCACCGCGAGCAGCGCGAACGACAGCACGCCCGCGGCGACGGCGGCGGCGCGGGCAGCGGATGACCAGCGCGGGGCGGGCCCGCGCTGGAGGGCGACGGCAGGGTCCGGCAAGTCAGCCCCGGATCATCGAGAGCAGCATCTTGAAGCGCTTCTTGGCGTCCACGGCGTGGGGCACCTCGGCGGGCATGAGCACCGCGTCGCCCGTCTTGGCCTTCACCTTCTTGCCGCCGATGGTCAGCTCGACCTCGCCGTCGAGCACCTGCACCAGCGCGTCGAACGGAGCGGTGTGCTCGGACAGGGCCTGGCCGGCGTCGAAGGCGAAGAGGGTGAGCGAGCCGGCCTTCGACTGCGAGATGGCGCGGCTGACGATGGAGCCCTCGGCGTACTCCACGAGGTCGGCGAGCTTCTGGGCCTTGGCGGCGGGGATGGGGGTCGTGTTCTTCTGCATGGCGTTCTCCTTGTAGCAGTTCGGGGGTCAGTTCCAGTCGAGCAGGCGGCGCTGGCCCTCCAGCGCGCGGATGTGGGTGACGTCCTGCGTGACCTCGAGGCAGCCGCGGTACTGCTTCTTCGCGTCACGCACCGCGAAGTACCGGATGTGGACGAACTTGCCCTGCATGGTGATCCAGAACTCGGCCTGGTCGCGGGTGCCGGCGCGGAACGACGCGAGGATCTCGTTGACCACGCCCATGCTCTTGGGCGGGTGGCAGTTCTGGACCTTGCGGCCGATGACCTGCGGGCTGCGGGGGAAGAGCCGCTCGGGCAGGCCGGCGTTGAAGTAGCGGACCTCGTCGTTCTCGTCGACGAACGAGAGGTCCACCGGGAGGTGGTTGAGCAAGAGGTTCACCTGCTCGAGCGAGAGCAGCCCGGTGTCCAGCGGCAGGCGTGAGGGTGCGCGCGGCTCCAGCCCAGTCGCGGGGCTCGAAGCATCGGGCTTCCAGGCGTTGCCCGGCGCGACCCACGCGTAGCCGACCTCCGCCTCGGCGGCGCGGATGCCGGCCCAGACGCCGTCGGGCAGCAGCTCCAGGCACAGCGGGAAGAGGATGGCCTCCTCCTTGAAGATCATGTCGACGGCCGCCTGCAGCCCCTCGGGCCCAGCTTCTGCGAGCGTCGCGTCGTCGCCCGTCTCGGCTGCCGCCCGCGCCTTCTTCAGGAGGGCGCGGATGTCGTCGTGCACCGCCCACATCACCTGCGGCGGCCCGCTCACCCCGGCCTTCTCGAGGAGCGGGAAGATCAGGTTCTCCTTGCGCACGTAGTGCTTCTCGAGCGCGGCGAGCTGCTCGAGCTGCGCCACCAGCCCGGCGCGGCGCTCGGCGGCCTTGGGGGTCCCCAGGAGCGCGAACTCCTCGCGCAACCCCGCGGCGAACCGCTCCAGCATCCGGTTCTCGGCCATGAAGGTGTGGATGGGATGGCCCGCAGGCAACTCCAGCGCCGGGCGCTCGCCCAGGCCCTCGCGGAAGACGTCGACGTGCAGCTCGCACAGCCGGCGCACCTCCCCGACTGGAATCCCCTCGGCGATGAGCTCGTTCTCCATCCGGCCGATCTCCGCGGGGCCGGCGTCGTTGAGCAGGAGGTCGAACCGGGCCTTCAGCTCCGCTGGCGACTTGCCGTCGTGCAGTTCCTTGACGATGGCCTTCAGCGCCTCGCGGCGCGCCTTGGCCTCCTCGGGGCTGGGCGGCTCGGGCTCGCCCACGACCGGCGCGGTGCCGGTCTGCGCCTCGATGGCGCCGCGGATGGCCTCGAGCAGGTCGTTCGGTTCCCGGTGCGCGAGCCGCGCGGCCATCTGCACCGTGGCGATTCGGCCGATGGTGGCGCGGGCCACCGGGTTCTTCAGCTTGGCGAACTCGGGCGCCCAGCCGACGAGGAAGTCGAGCAGGAAGGGGTGGGCGTTCAGCAGGTCGTGGATCTTGGTGTTGAGGTTCAGTCGCATGGCAG
>CAZAIE010001383.1:0-2072 GCA_964485035.1 uncultured Myxococcaceae bacterium
GCGCTCGCTGGTCGAGAGCCTCGTCGAGGAGGAGCTCCTGGAGCAGGAGGCTCAACGGCTGGGCATCGCCGACCAGCCCGCAGTGAAGGAGCGACTTGAGGCGTCCCGCCGCCAGATCCTCCGCGAAGCCCTGGTCGCAGGCCTGGAGGTGGAGCCGGTCACCGAGGCGGACGTCGAAGCGCACCGCCGCGAACACCCCGGAGTGTCTGCCGAGCAGGCCCGGACGCAGCTGGAGGCGGCCGCCCGGCAGGATGCAACCGTCCGGTATCTGAAGGAAATCCGTGGACGGGCAGGGATTTCCCGCCCAGAACCTGCGTCCCCTGCGAACGGCGACTAGAATTCGCCTCCAGTGACTTGGGCCGGACTCGCGGCGTGTGCCGGGACGAGTGCCGTCTGCGATGCGCGCCGCGAAGAGCGGGGAGGAGCACCGATGAAGAGGGCGAATCTGGTCGTGGCCGGCGTGTGCGCCGGGGTGCTGAGCCTCGCGTCCTGTACCAACCAGTTCAACGTTCCTCCCGAGGCGAACATCTCCTGCGAGAGCGACGCCGACTGTCCCAGCGGCTGGAAGTGCAGCAAGGTCGCCGAGATCTGCGTCACCGCGGACGACACCACCGCTCCGGAGGTCACGGTCAAGCGGATGGAGCCCCGGGTGCTGAACAAGCGCGGCGTGCTCACGGTGGAGTTCGAGCTCTCCGAGCCGCAGACCACCCGCGGCGACCCCACCGTCCGCATCGACGGCCTCGAGATCAGCTTCGACAAGAGCGCCATCGTCGGGTCGGAGGACCGCAAGACCTGGACCGCTTCGTACCCGGTCAGCGGCACCGAGAAGCAGGACAAGGGCTACCGCCTGGTCATCGACGTCGAGGATCGCTTCGGCAACCAGGGCGGGACCTCGCCGGCCGACCTGGTGCGCTTCGACTTCGAGCCGCCTTCCATCACTGACGTGGTGCTGCTGGGCAGCCCGGCGCGCGCGGGCGGACAGGTTCGCATCGAGTTCACCGCCTCCGAGGAGCTGGCCGACAAGTCCGCCGTGGTCGCCACCATCGGCGAGAAGCCCTTCACCTTCGAGCGCGACCCCGCGGTGAAGGCCCCCAAGTACGCCTTCGTGCTCGCGGCCGACAAGGTGATCGACCCGGCGACGTCTTCCGAGGTGGACGGCACCGCGACCATCACGGTGGAGGACCTGGCAGGGAACCCGATCACCGTGGCCCAGAACGCTGAGGGGCAGCCGCTCACCCTGCGCTTCGACACCCGGCCCCCGACGCTCACCACGGCGCAGGTGCTGGTCCAGTACGGGACCCGCGAGTACGCGCATGCACGGGAGGCCTCGACGGTGACGCTGCGGCTGGTGGTCTCCGAAGCGCTCTCCGGCCCGCCCACGGTCACGCTCCGAGGGGACCCGATGAACCTCGCCCAGTCCGAGGGGACGCTCTTCGTCTACTCCCTCACCGTTCCCGGGCTGACGGGCCAGGATGCCTTCCCGGTGACCTTCGCGGTGTCGTTCGCGGACGCGGCAGGCAACCCCGGCGGTCGCGACTGCCAGGCCGGCGTGACCTGCAAGCTGTCGCCGCTCACCACGGCCGACGGCGCGGTCGTCGAGGTGGTCTACGACCCGGCGCCGCTGGAGGTTCTGGACGAGACGGTGGTGCGTCGCTACCGCGCGGGCGGGACGGTGGAGGTGCTGTTCTCGGTCTCCAAGCTGCTCCCCGTGGACGCCGACCACCTGGTGGTGCAGGTGGGCGAGTCCTCCGAGGACCGGCCGGTCTGTGAGGTGCGTGCTGGTGCGGGCGACGCCGGCGTCGGGGTGGGCTACCGCTGCGTGTTGGGGCTGGACGACGAGGCGCGCCAGGCGCGGCTCGCGGGGACGGCGCCGTTGACGGTCGAGGTCACCGACCTCGCCGGACGCAACAAGCGCGTGCCCCTTGGCTCGCTGGTCTTCGACTTCACCCCGCCCGTCGCCTCGCTCTCGGCGGTCCCCGTCGGTCGGCCCGCGCACCGCGGCGAGACCCTGGCGGTGGAGCTGAGCGGTAGCGAGCCGATGGAGGCCTTCACGGTGGACCCTCCGGGCTTCC
>CAZAIE010001384.1:0-2071 GCA_964485035.1 uncultured Myxococcaceae bacterium
GGGAAGGAGTGAATGAAGGAGGTCCGGGCGCAGAATCGGAACCTCTAGCGCCCGCTGAGCGGGCGCGCGCGCGCGCGACCCGCACGTACGGGAAGAAGAGCCTCGCGAACGGCAGGCCGATGGGCTCCCACTACCCGTTCGACTTCCGCCTGCGGCTGGTGAAGCTGCACACGGAGGAGGGCATCCCTGTCGGAGAGATCGCCGGGCAGACCGGCGTCTCGCAGGACACCGTGCGCGAATGGCTCTCGCGGTACAGGTCGGGCGGCGAGGCCGGCCTCCACCCCGGCTACTCGGGCCGCCCCGGGCGCGAGCAGATCCCCGGCGCGGTGAAGCGCGCGATGGCCGACGCCAAGCGCGCCGAGCCGACGTGGGGCGTCACGAAGATCTCGCAGTTCCTCAGGCGGGTCCTGCACCTGCCCGGGAGCCCCGAGACCGTGCGGCGCGCGCTGCACGCGGAGCGGCTCATCGAGAGCAGGCCCCCGCGCCCCGCCAAGATGCCGGACAAGCCGCGCTTCTTCGAGCGCTCGACGCCGAACCAGCTGTGGCAGTCGGACATCTTCACGTTCAGGCTCGGCGGCAAGAACGCCTACCTGATCGGCTTCATCGACGACTACTCGCGGTTCATCGTCTCGCTGGGCGTGTTCCGCAGCCAGACCGCGGAGCATGTCCTGGAGACGTACCGCCGCGGGGTCGGCGAGTTCGGCGTGCCGCGCGAGATGCTGACGGACAACGGCCGGCAGTACACCTCGTGGCGCGGGTCGACGAAGTTCGAGCAGGAGCTGCGCAAGGACAGGGTCAAACACATCCGCTCGCAGCCGCACCACCCGATGACGCTCGGCAAGATCGAGCGGTTCTGGCAGAACATCAACAACGAGTTCCTGCGGCGCGCGCAGTTCGACAGCTTCGAGCAGGCGCAGGAGCGGATCGCGCTGTGGGTGAAGCACTACAACCACCGGCGGCCGCACCAGGGCATCGGCGGGATGTGCCCGGCCGACCGCTTCTTCGAGGTCCGCAGCGACCTGCGCAAGGTGATCGAGCGCGGCATCCAGGACAACCTGGTGGAGCTGGCCCTGCGCGGCAAGCCCCAGCGGCCGTTCTACATGGTCGGGCGGGTGGACGGGCAGTCGGTGGTGATGCAGGCCTCCAAGGGGAAGCTTGTGATGACGGTCGGGGACAGGGACAACAACCAGAGGGAAGAGGTCCTGTGCGACCTCGGCGAAGGAAAGGCGGAGATCCATGAAAGCGAAAACGGCGGAGAGGAAGACGGAGCGGCGGCGGTTCACGGCGGCGGAGAAGTGCAGGGCGGTGCTGGCCCTGTGGACGGAGCGCAGCTCCGGGGCGGAGCTGTGCAAGGAGCTGGGGACGACGTGGAACATGCTGAACCTGTGGCAGGAGCAGGCGATGGAGGGGATGGTGCAGTCGCTGGAGCCGAAGCGGTCGGCCCCGTGCGGGAACGCGCAGCTGAACCCGCGCCTGCAGGGCCTGCTGGAGCGGAAGGCGGCGAGGCGGGCGCTGGAGGGGGCGGACAGCCCGCTGCCGCGGAACCCGGGGCCGGGCCGGCCGCCGAAGGACAGGCAGGGCCAGCCGCCGCCGCAGCCCCAGCCGTGAGCGCGGCCCCGGAGCTGACGCCCGAGCTGGTCGCGCGCGTGCTGAACATGCTTGCGTCCGGGCTCGCCGCGGGCTACGGTATGCCGTGTGACGCGGGCGTTGCGGCCCGGGGAGGAGGCGGACATGCGCAGACCCAAACGCGCGTGGGACGCGGAGACGCTGCTCCGCTCCCAGACGCTGCTGGACGTGACGGCGGGCAGGAAAACCTCGAAGGAGGCGGCGCGGGCGCTGGGGGTGTCGCGCAAGACGTGGCACGCGTGGCAGCGCCGCGGGCTGGAGGGGATGCTGGAGGGCTTGAGCCGCCGGCCGCCGGGGCGCCGCGCGGCCCCGGCGGACCCGGAGAAGGAGGCGCTCCGGAAGCGGGTCTCGGAGCTCGAGGCCCGGATCGCGGGGCTGGAGCGCTCGCTGCGCATCCTCAAGGCGGCCGGCCCGCTTGGCCCCCGCAAGACGGGCGGCCTTAAAA
>CAZAIE010001385.1:0-2070 GCA_964485035.1 uncultured Myxococcaceae bacterium
GGGTGCGGTTCCAGCGGCGCGCGGGTGGGGTGCCCGAGGAGCTGCGCTGCCGCTACGTGGTGGCCGCCGGGGACCTGGAGTCGCTCTACGAGCAGGCGCTGCCGCCGGGGACCATCGCCCCCAAGCTGCTGGAGCGTCTGCGCGCCGCGGACCTCTACCCCTCCTCGGTCACGGTGTGGCTCGGGCTCGACTGCCCGGCGCAGGACCTGGGGTTCGGCGAGGAGCTGGTCTGCGTCACCAACGAGGGAGGTGTGCGAGCGAGCCACAACTCCGGAGAGCCGCGGACCGCCGCCATCAGCGTGCTGGCGCCGACGGTGCGGGACCCGACGCTTGCGCCACCTGGGAAGGGCGCGTTGACGCTGGAGGTGTCGGCGCGGCTGGCCTTCGGCGACAGCTGGCAGACCGGGGAGGGGCTGGAGCGGGGCGAGGCCTACCGGGCCTTCAAGCAGCAGTACGCCGACGCGCTCATCGACCGCGTGGCCGAGCGGCTGTGCCCGTCGCTGCGGGAGCACGTCGAGCTGGTCGAGGTGGCAACGCCAGTGACGCACTGGCGCTACACCGCCAACCGGGCCGGGTCGATCATGGGGGCGACGCCGTCGGCGAGGAACATCCGCGCCGGGGTCGCGCACTACCGGACCCCGGTGGAGAACCTCTACCTCGGCGGGCACTGGGCGGAGTACGGCGGCGGCGTCCCGGTGGCGGTCCGCGCCGGCTCCAACGCGGCGCTGCTGGTGCTGATGCGCGAGCGCCCCGGGGCCTTCGCCGCCCTGCGTGACCTGATGGACGGTCGGGTCCCCGCCGCCTGAGTTCAGCTCGTTGCGTACTCGAGGAAGCCGCGGGGGGAGGGCTCGAAGTCGCCCTCCGAGACGCGGCGCTCGGCGTCCTCGAGCCAGCGTGCGTAGAAGGTGGCGAAGTCTGTGCCCAGGTCGAAGAGGCCGGTGCAGTTGTCGAGGGCGTCGACGAAGATCGAGCCCCGGCGCGGGCCGCGCAGGACCAGGCAGAACACGTCGCCGCACCCGTAGTCGGCGATGGGCAGGAGCCCGTGGTTCCATGGCGGGGCGGAGTAGAGGGACTGCTGGTGGTCCCAGGCGGCGGCATACTGCGGGTCCTCCGAGAGCCGGGCGACGTGCGCGTCCCACTCCGCGGGGCGGCCGCAGAGGGCCCCGAAGTCGACGGTGGAGGTGAGCGGGCTCTCCTTGGCGAGGACGTCGAGCGAGCCGGTAGCCTCCCGTACCCGGTCGAGCGAGGCCTTCAACGAGAAGATGCCGTAGTAGGGACCGGCGCCGCCGTCGGCGAAGAGCAGGAACTCCCGGTAGTCGTCGGGGAGGGCGAAGCCCAGTTCCTGCTCGACCCGAGCGAGCGCGGACACCGAGGCCGGGAAGTCGAGGCGGTAGCGGTGCATCAAGGACCCGAAGAGCTGGCGCTGTGGGTCCTTCCTCCCCAGTGCTGCGATGCGTCCTGCGAGGCCAGCGAAACCCATCGGGTCCTCCGGGGCGATGCGCGAGGCTGCGAGCGTAGACTGGGCGCTGGGCTATCGTCTCGTCCGCTTGGCCTGGGGGGCCGATGGACGGGATGAACGCCTCAGCTGCTCGTGTGGGAGTCGCGGTGCTCGCGGCGGGTCTGCTCCTCGTGGCAGAGGTGGGCGCAGCCGGTGGTGGAGGCGCCCTGCGAGCCACCCTGTCAGGTGCCGTGCCTGTCGGGGTTGGAGTCGTGCGACGGCGAGTGCCGGCCTCCGGAGGCGTTGGAGTGCCGGTGTCCGGGGTGCCGGGCGCCGCTGGGAGCGCAGGCGGGTTGCGATCGAGGAAGGTGCACCTGGTCCTGTGAGCCCCCGGCGGCTCGGTGTGGAGACGGGTGTTGCCGGCTGGTGGCGCGGGGCTCCTACACCTGCTTCGCGGACGCGAACGGAGAAGTCTCGTGCTGGGGAGCCAATGACACCGGGCAGCTCGCCGATCGCACCCGTCACCCGGCTCGGACTCCGCAGCGGCTTGGGCATCCGTCCCGGGTCGTCGCGCTCGCAGGGTCGCTCTACAGCGTGTGCGCGGCCTGGAGCGGAGGGGTGGGGTGCTGGGG
>CAZAIE010001386.1:0-2068 GCA_964485035.1 uncultured Myxococcaceae bacterium
CCACGATCGGGATCTCGATCGCCAACCGCAGCAGGTAGACGATCCCGTTGTTCAGGAACTCCCCGGCCGTCACCCATTCGGCACCTCGCAGCTCGTAGTTGCCTCTCGACCTGCACTGCTGGTGGATGGCCACGATGAGGTCGTTGACCATCTCCTCGGTCTTCGCCAGGTCCTCGCCCCAGACCGCGCAGTCCACTCCGGCGACCCGCGTGGCATAGGACTTCGGGTTGGCGCCCACCTGGACCGGCGGCCCGAAGGAGTCGGTCGTCGGGATCCAGACCAGGCGCGGCGGCGTGTCGTTCTGGGCGATGAACTTCTCGCCGATGAACGACGGGATGCGATGCGGGCGCTCGTCGTTGAAGTCCTTCACCACCGCGTGGATGACTCCGTCGAGCGCCACCGTCAGCCTCCCTCGAGCGAGCGGGCAATCCGCTCGCGAAGCGCGACCTCGAATGCCTCTGCCCACCGCGCGGGCAGCTCGCCCCAGCGAGGCAGGATGGGGCGGGCGGGGACCCGCACCTTCGTCGCCGAGTGCCAGCGGCCGTCCGGCGTTCGCCACCGCATGGGCTTGAGCCCCTTGGCGCGAATGGTCCTGCCGTACTGGTGTGTCCCCCCGTAGTACTGGCCGCTCGCCGCCTGGGCACGGTCGGTCAGCGCGAAGCCGCGTGGCCGCGCCTCAACCCGGAGCGCCGCACGGAGCCGGCCCGTCAGCGAGAGGCTCCCGGAGAGACCGCCCTTGGCGGCGCGCCAGGGAATGCCGCGCGGCGATTCCCTCGTGTCCCAGCCCCGGGCGGCCAGCTCGAATGCCCGAGCGCGGAGGACCTCGGCGAACGACTTCACCGTCTCCCCGGCCGCGACACGGTGCAGCGACTCGACCGTGCGCTCGAGCTCGCTGAACGCGCCCGTGACCGCCATCACCAGCCTCGCTTCCTGTTGCTCTTCACCCGGGAGACGGAGGAGGTGGGTGGGGAGGTCTCGGCGATCCCCGCCGGCGTGACGTGACCGCGCGAGACCTGCTCGAGCCACCTGATCGCGTCCTCTTTGCGCGTGACCAGCACCATGTTGTGGCCGGCCTCGGGGTTGAACCCGACCTGGCTGGCGATCAGCTCGAACGCCGCGATCGCGCAGACTGCCTGGCGCAGGTCGTCACCCCACGCGGAGATGGGCAGCCGGAACCGGGCGCCGAGGTAGCTGTCAGCGCGACCGGAGGCGGCACTGATCGCCGCCTCCTTGTCGGCCGCGGTGATGCTCTGCGGCAGCGCCTCCGGGCGGATGCCGAAGCGGTCGAAGTCTGCCGCCCTGGCGTAGCCCATCGGCTACCGGCTCCCGCGCCGATCGGTCCGCTGCTTCTCGCCGTGGGCGCGCTCGGCGGCCTGGCGCTCCGCCTCGGCCTTCTCGGCGGCGAGCTTCTCGACCACCGCGTCCGCGGACGGAGCGTTGCCGTCGAGGATGGCGATGCGCTTGTCCGCCTTGAGCTCTGCGAGCTGCTTTTCGGTGACGTCGGCCGCAACGGGCTGCGACGGCCAGAAGCGGCCCGCCCGGAAGTGACCGCGCTCCGACTTCGACACGACGATGACGTTCATCGCTGCCTCCTGGAATGACTACGGGGCCACGCACTTGACCGCGAGGAACCAGGGGCCGAGCCCCGCCGCGCCGCGGGCGCGCACGCCGTAGAGGAACTCGTCGCGCTTGAAGACGTTCTCGTCGTCGGGCTTGGTCAGCGCGGTGAACTCCGGAGCCTCGCGGTTCTGGAAGATGAGCGGCTTGAGGGCCCGCTTGGTGCAGAGCACGTAGTAGGCCTTGGGCTCGTTCGCCAGGCGCGGCAGGACGAGCAGGTCCAGCGAGCCCTTGAGGACGTTGGTGTCGGAGGCGGCGCCGTGCCCGGTGGCGAGCGTGATGTCCCGGCCGATGAGCTCGGCCTGCAGCAGCCGCGCCGCGCGAAACTTCATCTGCGGCGGGGTGACCAGGAGGTCGGGGACGATCTCCAGCGGCTTCCCGTCGGCGCCGATGAAACTCATCATCACCTGGATGGCGTCGCCGAGCGCGTCGACGTCCAGGTCGTGGCCCG
>CAZAIE010001387.1:0-2065 GCA_964485035.1 uncultured Myxococcaceae bacterium
TCTATCGGCTCGTCCGTGGGCTGGGCGGGGGCGGGGCGCTGCACCGCCTGGAGCCCAACAACCAGTGGGCAGTGGTGGCTCAGGACCCGCTGGAGGTCGCCCGGCACCTGCGCGCGACCGTGGGCGTCCCCAGTCGCGAGGCGTTCGACGCGCTCTTCTGCTTCTCTCCCTACTCGCTGCCGTCGCGACAGCGCGCTGCCGAGCCCAAGGCCGCCGTCGGCGGGACCTCGCCCGGCGCTCCCGAGCCCTCGCGCGTGCGCCCGAACGCTCTGGTGGCCGCCGCGATGGCCGCCGCCTCGCGCAGCAACGCTGGCGCCCATCAGGTCGACGCTCTGCGCGCCGAGGTCCAGGCCGGCAAGGCGCTGGAGGAGCAGCAGTACCGGCTCGAGGGGATGCACCAGCGCATCTTCCAGCTCGAGAACCTGGTCACCCGCGGCGACGCGGTCCTCAAGAAGATCGACGGGCTGAAGCAGGCGCTCGCGGCGACCCGCTCGCTGGAGTCGCTCGGGCTCGACGCCTCGGCGCTGAAGACCGCCGAGCGCTACGACGAGGCCCAGAAGCGCCTCAAGGACCAGCTGCTCAAGCTCGCCCAGGAGGAGTCCTTCGGCGCCGGCGGGGAGGTCCACACCGTGGCGCCGCTCTGGAAGGACCAGGCGTTCCTCGCGGGCGCAGGCGTGGGGACCATGGCCATGGCCGCAGGCCTCGCACTGCGCTCATCCATCGCGCCGGTGTCGCTGCTCGCCATCCCCGCCTTCGGGTACGCGGGGCTGTGCGCCCTGCGGTGGATCGGCAAGCTCCAGCGGGTGGACTCCCAGGCCCGCCGGCAGAACGTCACCAAGGATCGCGAGCAGAAGCTCTACGCCGCCTTCGACGCCGACTTCCTCTTCATCAAGGGAGCGATGAAGGTGCTCGAACTCGAAGAGGGCAAGGAGTTCCTCGAGTACTTCGGGAAGCGCCAGCAGCTGGAGAACGAGCTGGCTGCGGCCGAGGCCGAGCTGCAGGCGGTCACCGGCGCCGCGGACTACGAGGCGTCGGCGCGCGAGCACGCCCAGCTCAGCGAAGAGGCCCGGCAGCTCGAGGCGCAGATCTCCGAGGCCGGCGCGGGGATGACCCGCGACTGGCGAGAGGCCGAGCACGAGCTCCAGGACATCGAGGGGGGCGCCGGCGAACCCCAGGCCGATGCACTGGTGGCGGCCAGCGGCGGCAGCTTCGGTGTGGCCTCGGGGCCCAGCAAGCACGACCCGGCGCCCAAGCTCCTCGCCGCCGCGCAGGAGCTGTTCGCGGGCGCCAGCCTCCAGAGCCTCGGCGCCGCGATGCGCGAGCGGGTGTCGCAGTACATCGGCGCGCTCACCGACCGGCGCTACACCAGCGTGGAGTTCGACGCGCAGGGCGGGACCCAGCTCCTGGCGCCCGGGCGCGTCGTCCCCGCGGGCCAGGCGGACGACCTCGACCTCGATCTGCTCTACATCGCGGTGAAGCTCACCATCGTCGAGCGCTACTCGCCCCTGGGGAAGCCGGTGCTGCTCCTCGAGGAGCCCTTCCTGGGCCTCGAGGACGCCAAGCTGCAGCTCCTCTCCCGGATGCTGAAGCACATCGGGACCATGACCCAGGTCCTGCACGCGACCGCGCTGCCGGCGCACCACGGGCTCGCCGACGCCCTGCACCAGTCGTAAAACAGGCTTCAGTCAGACCTTGGGCTTCAGCAGTCGAAGCCCTGAAGCGTCCGCTTCGCATTCCCGCGTGTTTTCAGCAGCTTCGCCGGCGGTGTCCGGGGTGGCTGGTAGAACGCCTGCGTGCCCCCAAGCGCGGAGGTCGTTCGATGCACGAGCAGACGAGGGATGCGGTGGTCTCGCAGGCGCTGGGCCAGACGGCGGAGCAGCTGGTGGCGCAGTACCTGACGGGGCTGGGGTTCGAGGTCCTGGAGCGGAACTGGGCGACGCGGCTCGGCGAGGTGGACCTCATCGTCCAGAAGGGGAACCTGCTGGCCTTCGTGGAGGTCCGCTACCGCGGGTCGGTGGCCTTCGGGGCGCCCGAGGAGACCGTCACCAAGGCGAAGCGGCGCAAG
>CAZAIE010001388.1:0-2064 GCA_964485035.1 uncultured Myxococcaceae bacterium
GTACACCCGCTGCAAGCAGATGAAGGTGGACTACGTGCCCTGGGCGAAGCTGAAGATGCCCGAGGGCAAGTTCGATGGCGAGAGCTACACCACCAAGTTCGGTGACTACTACCGTGGTGGTCCCTCGGTGGACCCGACCGGCCGCCTGCGCGTGCCCTACGGCTTCGCCACCGACCGCTGGGCCGACCTCGGCAACCTGTCCGTGTACCGCCACGACAACGGCGCCGACGCCTACGAGCTGTTCGACTTCTTCATTTCGCAGCAGGAGACCGGACACATCTTCACCAACTACCGGCGCCACCGGCAGACGTTCAGCGTGCGCAACGCGTCCAACCGCGCCCTGGGCCGCTACAACGAGAAGATGCGCGACGGCGCCAAGGGCCTGGGGCTCATGGCCAACGTCTACCGCGACTTCTACATCGAGATCGGCTACCCCTACGACGAGTTCTGGCCGTACATCGCCCACAAGTTCTTCAAGGAGAACATCCTGGCGTCGGCCATTGCCTTCGACTTCTTCACACGCCAGCTTGCGCGTCCCAGCTCGGGCCCGCACTTCGTGAACTGGGAACGGACCCCCGACAAGTCCGTGGCCATCGCACAGTCTGCGATCGACACGGCAGCCAACCCCTCGTTCACCATCTTCACGATCCCTGAGGGCGCCTACGGCGTGGGCGGCAAGGTGAACAAGGCCTGGACCAACGTGGGCTACGGTGGCCGCCTGGTCGAGAACCGCCTTGCCCCCGACTACCCCAACGGCGAGTACTCGAGCGAGTACACCGTCAACTGCGGCAGCTACTACGACAAGGCCTGGACGGCGATGCTGCTCACCGAGTCGGTGGACAACTTCATCAGCGACTCGCGCCGCGACTTCGTCGACCCGCGCTACCGTGCCGTCTCCATGGCCGACCTCTTTCCCGAGGGGTACCGTCGGTGGCTGGCGAACAACCTGACCAACGACGAGTACATCAAGGCCCCGCGCGTCTACGCCAGGGTCCTGGGCCCCAACGGCGAGAAGCGACCGGCAGTGGAGCGTCCCGAGGCAGTGAATGGTGTCGACCAGTACTGTGGCGCGATTGGCGATCCGGCGTGCCCGGCGGGCTCCACCTGCTGTCAAAACGAGAGGCTGGAACTCCCGTTCGAGCGCGGCGTGTGCATCACCGGGACGCAGTGCCCGCAGAAGTGTGGCTTCGAGCCGATCTACGTGGGCCAGGAGGAGGACCCGCCGTGTCCCGAGGGGGAGACCTGCTGCCAGGGCCTCTGCTCCAAGGGCCAGTGCTTCATCGACACCACGCGTGGGATGGGGTGGACGAGCTGGACCCCGGCCGACGGCCCGGAGTTCTGCTTCTGGTCTGACAAGGGCATGCAGGTCCCCAGTGTCAACGGGGGCCAGGTGTGCAGCGCCAACCCGGTACTGCTGAAGGACACCTTCGCGGTCGACCCGCAGGTCGGCTGGGAGCAGCAGAAGTTCCTCATCGCGATGACGCTGCAGTACCTGCCCGAGAACCAGATGCGTCAGTGGATCGACATGATGACCGTGTGGTCCATCGGAGCGGATCCGGACCCGTCCTTCGCCAGCCGCATCGAGCTGCACGACCCCGCCGGCCGCGTCTACGTCGCCAAGACCTTTGGCAAGGAGACGATCTTCGGCAAGCGCGTGCAGAAGGGCGTCGCCGCTCGCGTGCTGGAGTACGCCAACGAGCTGCTCTACGCCGCGTACGAGACCAAGCCTGGCAAGGACGTCGATGGTGACGGCCAGCCCGACTGGTACGAGCCGCTGCTGGTGGACGGTGTGCCGCAGCCCGTCTGCCCGCCGGGCCTGACCACCCCCTGCACCTGCGCGAACAGCCCGGCGTGCCAGGTGTTCGAGCGGTACATGTCGGTGCCGGCGTTCATGCGCCAGGTGCTGGCGACCTACTCGCTCGGCGACCCGCGCATGAAGGGCGTCTACTAGCAGTCCGGTTGGATTGAAGCGCTGAGGGCGGCGGCCGAGCGATCGGCCGCCGCTCTCTTTTTGGTGTGCCCAGCATGGGCGTGACTTGGAGGTGAAAGTCCTCTGGGGAACCT
>CAZAIE010001389.1:0-2064 GCA_964485035.1 uncultured Myxococcaceae bacterium
GCCGGTCATCGCCTGCGGCAGCGACAAGGGCTGCGAGACGCTGGGGATGGCGAAGAGCCGCCCGTTGAGCTGGTAGGGCCCCGCCCACTCCTGGCGGCGGTAGTCGAAGGGCAGGTGGCCGACCTGCGAGGCCACCGAGTCCAGCCGCTCGCCGCAGAGCCGGCGGTTGAGGAACCCCGAGACCTGCACCACCTGCTCGGTGCGCGCCCAGACCTCTGGCTCGTGCTCCCGAATCCACGCGACGCGGTTCGACTCCTGGCTGCGCGCGAGCGCCTCGCCGACGCCTACCGCGTCCAGCGCTGCGGAGATCAGCCGCCCGGGCTGGTACGCGGGCGTCGCCCGCCGCTGGTCCAGCCAGAGGATGGCCGGCCGCAGCGCGTCGCCCGCGCGGTCGAGGCAGATGAGCGTGTCGCGCTGGGTGGTGACGCCCACTCCCTGGACGCGCGCCACCACCGCCGGGTCGCGCTCGGCGAGCCGGCGGCAGGCCTGCACCAGCGCCGAGTACCAGACCTCGGGGTCCTGCTCGGCCCACCCCGGCGCGCGGGAGAAGTAGGGCTCGTAGTCCACCTTCTCGCGGGCCAGAAGCCGACCCCGGGGATCGAAGACGAGCGCGCGCAGGCTCTGCGTCCCGCAGTCGATGGCCAGGAGCGCCTCGCCCGTTTCCTCCCGGTGACGTGCCGCTGGGTGAGGTTCCTCCCTTGCGTCGCGCAGATCGGCCGTGGCGATGACCGGCACGCCGAGCCCGAGCAGATCCGCGAGAACGACGTCTCCCGTCTTCACCTGCCGCTCGAGGCACACCTCGCGCAGCGCCCGCATCGCCTCGCGCCACGCACCCTTGGGGATCTCCCCGGCGGTCCGCACGGGCAGGCGAGGAAGGTGCGGGAAGACGGTTCGCACCGTGGTCGTCAGCGTGCGCGTGGGGTTCGTCACCTCGCGCTGGCCGTAGGCCACGCCCCGCTTGCAGCCGTGGCCTACGACCGACGGCTCGCCGCTGCCCGACAGCACCTCGAGCCGGCAGCTCCGCGGACACTCGATGCACACCACCGCCGTCGCGGAGCCGCTCATCGCGCACCCCCGGCTCCGGTGACCTCGAGCCGCAGCCGCAGCTCGCCGGTGTCCTTGGGAAGCTTCGCGAGGTCGAGCTCGAACCGCTCCATCTCGGGAGGGCGGAGCACCGCGTGCCTTCGCCGATGCACCTGCTCCCCAGCCGCCGTCTCGGCCAGGCAGGTGGCTCCGTCGGCCTGCGTCTGCTTCACCCGGAAGAAGACGGGGACGGGACTGGCCCCGGCCGCGTCGAGGAACTGCGGCACCACGCTGGACACTCCCTCGGCAGCGCGCAGCGCGAGCAACCGGCGGGGGTCGCGCCCGGCGTTCTCGTCCTTTGGCCGACGGGCCCACGCCGCCGCCGCCACACCCGCCGCCTCACCGGTCTCGGAGACGTAGTCCACGAGGTCGTTCACCTGCAGCGCGTTGCCGCAGCAGAAGACCCCGGGCACGAGCGTCATCATGTCCTGCGCGACGAAGGGCCCGCGGGTCACCGGGTCGATCGGCACGCCCAGCGCGGCGGCGGTCTCGTTCTCGGGGATGAGCCCCACCGAGACGATGAGCGTGTCGCAGGCCACCTGCTGCTCGGCGCCAGCGACTGGCTTCAGCGCGTCGTCCACGCGGGCCACGGTGACCGACTCGACCCGCTCCCTGCCCTGCACCGCGACGACCGTGGTCGAGAGGTGCAGCGGGATGCCGAAGTCCACCAGGCACTGCTGGAGGTTGCGCGTCAGGCCGGAGGGCTCGGCGCGGACCTCGTAGACCCCGACGACCTCCACGCCCTCGAGCGTGAGCCGGCGCGCCATGATCAGCCCGATGTCGCCCGACCCCAGGATGACCGCGCGGCGGCCCGGCAGGTGCCCCTGGACGTTCACGAAGTACTGCGCGAGGCCCGCGGTGAAGATGCCGGCGGGCCGCTCGCCCTGGATGAACACCTGCCGGTCGGTGCGCTCGCGGCAGCCGGTCGCCAGCACCAGCGCGGGGGCCTCGTACTCGAAGACTCCCTGCCGCGCGTTCTCC
>CAZAIE010001390.1:0-2062 GCA_964485035.1 uncultured Myxococcaceae bacterium
GTCAGGCATCGGATTGCCACCATGCGACCCTCGAATTCCTGCGGTTTTCGCCGGCTGGCGGACGAGCGCAGCGACGGAATGCAGGAACCGTGCCTGCGCGGTCACTGTGGAGCTGGTGGAGGGTTCGGGAGCGGGCCCCGGCGCTCGGTTTCCAGCAACCGGTCGAGGGCGAAGTTGAGCTGCGCCCGGGCCTTCACCCACCGCTTCTTTGCCTGTCCATGCGGTCGCTCGCCGCGAGGTACTCGGGGGCCTCCACGGGGAGCACCCTGCCGACCCGCTACCCCGCCAAATGACGGGTGTTCCACCGCGTCGTCTTTGGTGACAGGATGCCCCATTTCGGTCCCGAGCCGGGGACCGGGCAGTGGGAGGGAGCAGTCTTGGGAAGTGAAGTGCAGAAGCGGCTCCACAAGATCGCCAGCCTGGTGCTGGAGATGAGGCTCGCGAGCCCCGCCCAGGTGGCGAAGGGGCTGGCCGCCTGCGAAGAGGGCCGCGCGAAGGACCTGGTGGACTGGCTGGAGCGGGAGCGGGTGCTCAACGCCAACCAGCGGGCCCAGCTCGAGGAGCGGCTGGGCCGGGTGGTCGAGAGCGCTGCGCCGGTCGAGGAGGGCTTCTCGACGATGGTGGAGTCGGCGGAGCCGAAGATCTCCCCTGACACCCGCCGCCCCGAGACCGCGACCGAGATGGGCGCCGTGCCGCCCCCTCCTGCGCGTCCGGTCGGTTCGACCGGCCACACGCCTCCGCATACTCCTCCGCGGGCCGCCGCGAGCCCCATGGTCACCATGGACGGACACGCGGGCCACCGCAGCCGCGCCCCGTCCACCGTCTCCCCGCCGACCGCGCCGCCCCAGGAGGAGGCCGGCGGCGAGCTGCTCGCGATGGAGACTGCGGGCCGCTACACCTTCGTCCGCGTCCACGCCTCCGGCGGCCAGGCCCGGGTCCTGCTCTGCCGCGACGAGCACGTGGGCCGCGACGTGGCCATCAAAGAGATCCACCCCGAGGGCCTGGTGCCCGACACCGCGCACCGCTCCACCAGCGTCGAGGCGCAGCGGCTCTTGCGCGAGGCCCGCGTCACCGGGCAGCTCGAGCACCCCAACATCGTCCCGGTCTACGACCTGGGGCGGCGCAAGGACGGGGCGCTGTACTACTCGATGCGCTTCGTGCGCGGGACCACGCTCTCCGAGCGCCTCAAGGCCGCGAAGACGCTGCAGGAGCGGCTGCGCCTGCTTCGCCCGTTCATGGACATCTGCTCGGCGGTGGCCTACGCGCACAGCCGCGGGGTCATCCACCGGGACCTGAAGCCCAGCAACGCGATGGTGGGCGAGTTCGGCGAGACGGTGCTCCTCGACTGGGGCATCGCCAAGGTGCGCGGCAAGCGCGACATCCGCGCCGTGGAGATCGCCAACGAGTCGAAGCTGATGCGCGACTTCGCGGTGGCCGAGACGGTGGACGGCGCCGCCATCGGCACCCCTGCGTACATGTCCCCGGAGCAGGCGGCGGGCAAGGTCGACGAGATCGACGAGCGCAGCGACGTCTGGGGGCTGGGCGCCATCCTCTACCAGATCCTCACCGGCAAGCCGCCCAACGCCGGCAAGACGCAGGCGGAGCTGATCACCGCGGTGCTCGCCGGGCGCATCCGGCCGGTGCAGGAGCTGTGCCGCGAGGCGCCGCCGGAGCTGGCGGCCATCTGCGAGAAGGCGCTGCGCACCGACAAGAACCGCCGCTACAAGACCGCCAAGGACATCGCCGACGAGGTGGAGGCCTGGCTCACCGGCGGCAAGGTGACCGCCTACCACTACTCGAGCTGGGAACTCTTGCGCCGCTTCGCCGAGCAGAACAAGAAGGCGATGGCGGTCGCGGGCTTCATCCTCCTGGTCATCATCGGGGCGCTGGTGGCGGTGACCTTCGCGCTGGGCCGGGAGAAGACCGCGCGGGCCACCGCCCGCCGCGAGAGCCTGGTGGCGAACTACAACCTCGCCAAGGCGCGCGCCGAGGCCGCCGACCAGCAGCGGCTGGACTTCAAGTTCGCCTCCGCGGCAGGCCTCGCCGCCGACTCGCTCAAGTT
>CAZAIE010001391.1:0-2058 GCA_964485035.1 uncultured Myxococcaceae bacterium
TCGGCGAGGAACTCGGTCGAGGGGATCACCCGGAGGCCGTGCGACTCCAGGGTCTGGGCGATGGCCCGGAGCAGCGCGTCGTCGTTGAAGTTGCGCAGGCGCGCGAGGGTCCGGACCATGGTCAGGTCCGGCAGCACGTTGCGGAACGCGCGGACCTTGCCCACCCCGCCCGCGAACGCGACCTCGGCCACGCCCCGCGCGCGGAACTCCGAGATGATGGTCCCGAGCTGACCGACGCGGACGGTGAACGACTCGGAGGCCTCGGCGGCGAGCGCCGGGTCGGCCTCGCCCTCGAGCGCAGCCACCACCAGCCGGCGGCCAGCCTTGCGCGCGCCCTGGGCGAAGAGGAAGGGGAAGACCCCGTTGCCCGCGATGAGGCCGACGGCGCCGCTCACCGCGCGATGCCCCGCTCGCTGCCCTCCACGAAGCGCAGCAGGTGGTCGATCTCCGGGTGTCCGCCGTGCTCCGCGCGGACCTGGGCGAGCGCCTCGCGCAGGCCCAGCTTGCTGCGGAAGAGCGCGCGGTAGGCAGACTTGATGCGGGAGACCTGGTCGGCGGTGTAGCCGGCGCGCGTGAGCCCCACGGTGTTGAGCCCCGCGAGCTTGGCGCGGTCGCCCTGCACGGTGCAGTAGGGGGGGACGTCCTGGGTCACCAGGGCGCCGCCGGCCACGAAGGCCTGCGTCCCCACGCGCACGAACTGGTGGATGCCCGCCAACCCGCCCACGTGCACCGAGTCCTCGAGCACCACGTGGCCGCCCAGGGTCCCGCAGTTGGCGAGGATGCAGTGGTCGGCCACCACGCAGTCGTGGGCGACGTGGGTGTAGGCCATGAAGAGGTTGTGGTTGCCCACCTTCGTGACCCCGCCACCGCCGGCGGTGCCCAGGTGCAAGGTGGTGAACTCGCGGATCTGGTTGTCGTCGCCTATCTCCAGCCGCGAGTCCTCGCCGGCGTACTTCAGGTCCTGGGGGATGGCGCCGAGCGCGGCGAACTGGAAGACGCGGTTGTTGCGCCCCAGCGAGGTCCGCCCCTCGATGACGCAGTGCGGGCCGACCCGCGTCCCCGCGCCGATGCGGACCTTGGGGCCGATGACCGAGTAGGGACCGACCTCGACCGAGGAGTCGAGCTCCGCCTCCGGCGCGACGATCGCGGTGGGGTGCACGGACATGGTTCTCTCCACGCTTCAGGGGCGCGACAGCTCGGCGAGCTTCGCCTCCAGCTCGGCGACCTTCTTCTCGAGCTTGTGCAGGGCGCGCACGGTCTCGGCGCCCTTCTGGAACGCCAGGAAGGAGCGCGCGAACTCGCCCAGCGGGATGGCCGGGGAGCCCACCACCTGGGCGCCCTCGGCGAGGTCGTCCTTGACGCCGCTCTGGGCCCCGACCCGGGCGCGCGCGCCGATCTTCACGTGGTTGCCGACGCCCACCTGGCCGCCGCAGACCACGCCCGGACCGAGCTGGGACGAGCCGGCGAGTCCCACGTGGCCGCACAGGATACAGAGCGGGCCGACCTGCACGTTGTGGCCGACCTGGACCAGGTTGTCGATCTTGGTGCCCTGGCCAATCACGGTGCGGCCCAGCGTGGCGCGGTCGACTGCGGAGTTCGCGCCGATCTCCACGTCGTCCTGGACCTCGACGAATCCGGCCTGGGGGATCTTGAAGTGCTCGGGCTTCTCGGGGTCGAAGGCGAAGCCGAACCCGTCGCCGCCGAGGACCGCGCCGGGCTGGATGATGGCCCGAGCGCCCAAGCGGCAGCCCTCGCGAACGACCACGTGGGGGTAGAGGAGCGAGTCCTCGCCGATGGACGCTCCCTCGCCGACGAACACCGAGGGGAAGAGGACTGCCCGCGGGCCGATCGTCGCGCCAGGAGCGACGTAGCAGAACGCCATCACCGTCGCGGACGGATCGACCTGGGCTCCGGGCTCGACGCAGGCGCGGGAATCGACCCCCGGAGAGAAGGTCGGACGCGGATGGAAGAAGGCCGAGACCCGCGCGAACGCGAGGTACGGGTCGCGGACGAGCAGGAGGTCGCCCGCCTCCTCGACCTCCACGCGCTCGATCTTCA
>CAZAIE010001392.1:0-2057 GCA_964485035.1 uncultured Myxococcaceae bacterium
GCGGGCGCTGCACCAGGCCGTCGGCTCCTCCGGGGCGGAGAGCGATCGCATGGAGACCTGGCTGGTACTGGCCAGCCACGAGCAGCGCCTCACGACTGGGACCGAGCTGCAGCTCTCCGGCTACTACCGGCTGCACCAGAGCGACTACGAACTCGACCGCCACGCACCCGGGCGCTTCAACCCCTATCGTCACGAGACCCGGGTCTGGGCGGTGGGCGCGCGCCTGCGACAGACCCTCGGTCCGGTGAACCTGGTCGCCAGCGCCCAGGTCCTCTTCGACCAGCTGGCCTCCACCTCGCTCACCTTCGGGCCGTTCACCTCGCGGCGCTACCTCAAGGCCGGGCTCGCCCCGGAGTGGACGCTCCCCGTCACCCGGAACTGGACGCTGGTTCCGCGCGCGGGGCTCACGCTGGACGAGTCCGACCGCGAGGGCTGGGAGCTGTCGCCGCAGGCCGAGCTCGCCGCGGTGGGCGACACGGAGCCACTGCGCCAGCGCTACTACCTGCAGTACTCCCGCGCGACGCAGGTCCCCGGCTACACCGCGCTGGGCTCCAGCGCCACCAGCGGCCTGTTCCGCGGCAACCCGGACCTGAAGCGCTCGCGCGCCGACAACCTCGAGGCAGGAGCGCGGCTGGAACACTCCTGGGCGCGCGGCGGCGTCGCCCTGTTCCACCGGCGCGACGAGGGGCTGGTGGACTGGACCTACGCGACCACCCTCGCCCCGTTCTCGGCCCGCCAGGCCAACCCGGTCGATCTCTCCACCACCGGCGTCGAGGCCACCGTACAGGCTGGCCCGGGGTGGCTGCGCGTCCAGGCGGGCTACGCCTTCCTCTCGAAGTCGGCCGAGTACGAAGGCACCGCGGACGCCAGCTTCTACGCCCTCAACTACCCCACGCACCGGGTGGTGCTGGGCCTCGTGGCCAGGCCGCTCGCGGGAGTGGAGCTGCGCAGCGACAACCAGCTGCGCATCGAGGCGGAGAACCGGCTGCGCTCCGGCCCCTATCGGGTCGTGCTCTCCGCCCTGCGCCTCGCCTGGACGCCCCAGCCCCTCGCGTGGCTGCGCCTCACCGCGACGGCCGAGAACCTCTGGGACGTCCGCTTCGAGCAGGTCCCGGGCGTCCCCGGGGCACCGCGGACCGTCGCCTTGGGGATCGAGGTGCGCCAGTAGGCGACGGGCTCACGCCCTCACTTCGCCGTCGCCTTGCCCGTTGGCCTCGTCGCCGCGGCCCTCTTGTCCGTCGCCGGCGTGAGCAGAAACACCGGTGGGTGGACCTGGTGGACGTGGCCAGCCAGCCCGACGTCACTCCACCAGTGTGGGGCGAGCCGGCTCCTCGAGGCGGAACGGCCCGATGGCCTCGGCGCCGCTGCCCTTCCCGGGGCCCTTCGCCTTCTTCCGCGCGGCCCGGCGGTCTACCCACCCGGCGATCATCACGTAGAGCACCGGCACCACCACCAGCGTGAGCAGGGTGGAGACGATCATCCCGCCGATGACCGCGCGCGCCATGGGCGCCCACATCTCCGCCCCATCGCCGATCTCCAGGGCCATGGGCACCATGCCCAGCACCGTGGTGAGGGTGGTCATGAGGATGGGCCGCAGGCGGCTGCGCCCGGCGTCGACGGCCGCGGTGAGCAGGTCCTCGCCAGCGAGCCGCTTGTTCTTGAGCACGTCGATGAGGACGATGCCGTTGTTCACCACCACGCCCGCCAGCAGGATGACGCCGATGAGCGCGGTCACCTGCAGCGTGGTCTTGGTGAGCACCAGGGCCAGCACCACCCCTCCCAGCGCGAGGGGGATGGAGAAGAAGATCACGAACGGCTCGAGCAGCGACTCGAACTGGCTGGCCATGACCATGTAGACCAGCAGCACCGCCACCAGGAACGCCAGCGCCAGGGCCTTGAAGGAGTCCTTCAGGTCCTCGGCCGTCCCGGCGATCTGCGTGGTGACCTCGGGGTCCTGCGGCATGCCCGCCACCACCGCCTCCACGCGCTCCACCAGCGTCGCCAGCGGGACGCCCGCTGCGGTGATGGTGACCGTGGCCATGCGGCGCTGGTTCTCG
>CAZAIE010001393.1:0-2055 GCA_964485035.1 uncultured Myxococcaceae bacterium
AGATGAAGGAGCAGTTCGCCCAGAAGGCGGCCGAGGCGCGGCTCGCGCACGGCGAGGTCCGCGTCTACGGGACGCCGCGACGCCTGGCGCTGCTGGTGAAGGGCGTGGCCGAGGCGCAGCCCGACTTCTCCTCCGAGGTGATGGGGCCGCTGGTGAAGGTGGCGCTGAACCCCGACGGGACGGCCACCAAGGTGGGCGAGAAGTGGGCCGCGGGCCAGGGCATCACCGTGGACCAGGCGCAGAAGAAGGAGACGCCTGCCGGCGCCAAGCTCTGCTTCCTCAAGAGCGAGAAGGGGCAGCCGGCCGCGAAGATCCTCCCCGGGATGCTGCAGGCCATCGTCGCCGGCATCCATTTCAAGAAGTCGATGCGCTGGGGCTGGGAGGAGCCGAGCTTCGCCCGCCCGGTCCAGTGGATCGCCGCGCTGCTGGGCGGCGAGGTGCTGGAGTTCACCTACGCCGACGTGAAGACCGGCGCCATGAGCCAGGGCCACCGGTTCCTCGCGAAGGAGCCGGTCCGCCTCACCGGGCCGGACCAGTACCTCGAGGCGATGCGCGCTGCCCACGTCATCGCCGACCCGGTCGAGCGCAAGGCGATGGTGCTGAAGGCGGCGCAGGACGCGGCCACCGGCAACGGCGGCAAGCTGCTCCAGGACGCGGCGCTCTTGGACACCGTGACCTTCCTGGTCGAGCACCCCACCGCGGTCCTGGGCTCGTTCGACAAGGAGTACCTCGACCTGCCGCCCGAGGTGCTGGTGAGCGAGGCCAAGGGCCACCAGAAGTACTTCTCGGTGGTGGACGCGAAGGGCGCGCTGCTGCCCAGCTTCGTGGCCGTCTCCAACACCCCGGTGAAGGACCCGGCGGTCTCGCGCGCAGGCTACGAGCGCGTGCTGCGCGCCCGCCTCTCCGACGCCCGCTTCTTCTTCAGCGAGGACAAGAAGCGAAAGCTCGAGGACCGGGTCGACGAGCTCAAACGGGTGACCTTCCAGCAGAAGCTGGGCACCAGCTACGAGAAGATGGAGCGCTTCCGCGCGCTCGCCGGCTGGCTGGTGCACGCGCTGGGCAAGGGCGCGCTGGAGACGGCGGTGGCCCGCGCCGCGTACCTGTGCAAGGCGGACCTCGTCACCGGCATGGTCGGCGAGTTCCCCGAGCTGCAGGGCGTGATGGGCCGCGAGTACACGCACGGCGTCGAGGCGCCCGAGGTGTCGCTGGCCATCTTCGAGCACTACCTGCCCCGCGGCGCGAGCGACACGCTCCCCACGCAGGACCCGGGCGCCATCGTCGGCATCGCCGACCGGCTCGACACCATCGTGGGCATCATCGGCATCGGCCGGGCGCCCACCGGCGCCGCCGACCCGTTCGCGCTGCGCCGCGCCTGCCTGGGCGTCATCAACATCACCCTTGGCCGCCGCTACCGGTTCTCGCTCGGGGCGGCGGTGGACAAGGCCCTGGAGCTGCTCGGCGACAAGGTGGGCGACAAGGCCAAGGTCCGCGCGCAGGTGCTCGACTTCTTCCGCGAGCGGCTCAAGAACCTCTGGGCCGACCACGCGCGCAAGGACGTGGTCGAGGCGGTGCTCTCCGCGGGGTTCGATGACGTGGTGGACGCGGAGGACCGCCTGAAGGCGATGGCGGCCATCGTGGGCCGCGCGGACTTCGAGCCCCTCGCCGCGGCCTTCAAGCGCGTGGTGAACATCATCGAGAAGCAGGCCAGGGACGTGCAGGCGGCCACCGTCGAGGCGGCGCTCCTCTCGGAGGACGCGGAGAAGGCGCTCTTCCAGGCCTTCGAGGCCTCGCGCGGCCGGGTCGAGGCCTCGGTGAAGGGCCACGACTTCCCCACCGCGCTCAACGAGATCGCCACGCTGAAGCCCGCGGTGGACGCGTTCTTCGACAAGGTGCGCGTGCTCGCCGACGACGCGAAGGTGAAGCAGAACCGCGTCGCGCTGCTGGGCGCCATCGGCCGGCTCTTCTCGGGCATCGCCGATTTCTCGAAGATCCAGGCGGGCGAGACCAAGGCCTGAGCCCGTGACGGGCGCTGGGGGCTGGCGGGGGCGCCGGCGC
>CAZAIE010001394.1:0-2053 GCA_964485035.1 uncultured Myxococcaceae bacterium
GTCCCCAAGGCCGCGGCGATCGTCGACTCGGGTCTGTCGACGGCGGGGTTCGCTCAGCAGTTCACGCAGGAGGCCGAGGAGCAGCTCGCCAAGGCCGAGGCCAGCCTGCTCGCAGCCGAGGCCTCGCCCGGCAGCGCGGCTCCCTTGGCCGAGGCGTTCCGGGCGGTGCACAGCTTCAAGGGCAACTGCGGGTTCATGGGGCACGCCCTGCTGGAGGCGTTCGCCCACAAGGCCGAGACCCTGCTCGACCTGGCGCGCAGCAACCCCGCGATGCCCATGGCCCCTGCTCTGGGCGTGCTGCTGAAGGCGGTGGACGCGCTGCGCAACGGTGTCTCCGAGGCGAGCACCCGGGGGGCGGCCTCGGGCGCCGGCTTCGCCGAACTCGAAGACCAGCTCGAGAGCGCTGCGCTGGTCCTCAAGGGGGGCGGGATGCCGACCACACCGGCAGCACCGGCAGCACCGACCCCAACGAGCGCGGCCGACCCAACGCCCGCCGTTCCCGCGTCGGTGGCGAAGGAAGGCCCGTCCGCTGGTCCCCGGCCTGCGCCCGAGGCAGCCAAGAGCGCGCCGGAGGCGAGCGCGGCCCCGGTCCAGCGGCAGGACATCCGCGTCGACCTCATCAAGCTCGACGCGCTGGTGAACCTGGTGGGCGAGCTGGTGATCGCCGAGGCGATGGTCACCGACCACCCCATCATCAACCGCGCCGAGGACGAGACGCTGGCTCGGGCCATCCACCTGCTCCGGCGCGTCTCGCTCGACCTGCAGGACGTGGCGATGAGCGTGCGCATGGTCCCGCTCGCCGGGGCCTTCCGCAAGCTGGTGCGCGTCGTCCACGACGTGCAGCAGAAGGTGGGCAAGAAGGTCCGCCTGGAGGTCATCGGCGAGGAGACCGAGGTCGACAAGTCGGTCCTGGAGCAGCTCTCCGACCCGCTGGTGCACCTGGTGCGCAACTCCATCGACCACGGCCTGGAGTCGCCCCAAGAGCGGACGGGGACTGGCAAGCGCGAGGAGGGCACGGTCACCGTCGAGGCCCGGCACGAGGGCGGCGAGGTGCTGGTCATCGTGCGCGACGACGGCCGGGGCCTGGACCGGGCGCGCATCGTGGCCAAGGCCTGCGAGCGCGGGATCCTCACGCCGCAGGCCGCCGAGAAGCTGAGCGAGCAGCAGGCGTTCGCGCTCATCTTCGAGCCCGGCTTCTCCACCGCGGAGAAGGTCACCGACGTCTCCGGGCGCGGCGTGGGCATGGACGTGGTGCGCAAGAACATCGAGCGGCTGCAGGGCACGGTGGAGCTGCGCTCCAAGCAGGGGCTGGGCACCTCGGTCATCATGCACATCCCGCTGACCCTGGCGATCATCGACGGGATGCTGGTGCGGGTGGGACAGGCCCGCTACACCCTGCCGCTGCTCTCCATCCGCGAGTCGCTGCGCCCCACCGAAGACCAGATCACCAAGACCCCGGACGGCCAGGAGGTCGCCCGCATCCGCGAGAAGCTCATCCCGGTGCTGCGGCTGCACGAGATCTTCAACCGCACACCCGAGCGCCTGCAGCTGCACGAGGGGATCCTGGTGGTGGTGGAGGCGAACGGCCAGATGGTGGGCCTGTTCGCGGACGAGCTGCTGGGACAGCAGCAGGCGGTGATCAAGGGGTTGTCGAGCTACCTGGGGCGGAGCCGGGGCGTGTCCGGCTGCACCATCCTGGGAAACGGCGAGGTCAGCCTCATCCTCGACGTGAACGCGCTGCTGGGCCTGGCCCACGCACGAGCCTGACCGGAGGAGAGCGATGACGGAGAACAAGGGTCGGACCTTCGTGGACGAGATGGACGTCGACGAGGAAGAGGACGACGACAGCCAGAAGAACAAGTTCCTCACCTTCCGCATCGGGGAGGAGGACTTCGCCATCGCCATCGGCCTGGTGGTGGAGATCGTCGGCATCCAGACGATCACCGAGGTCCCGGACATGCCCAACTTCGTACGCGGGGTCATCAACCTGCGCGGGCGCCAGAGTTCGTTCGAGCCGCTTGAGAGCCCCGCGTAACCCCTGGTAATCCGGGCA
>CAZAIE010001395.1:0-2052 GCA_964485035.1 uncultured Myxococcaceae bacterium
CGGGGCTCTCCTCGATTTCACGCCCCGAGCTCGCGGCCACGTAACCCGGGTTGGGCCTTCGGATCGGGTCTGGGACTGACCTGCTTCCACCGGCCGATCTGCTGCTCCTTGGTTTCGGCTCCGCCCCGCTACCGCTCGCGACGTTCCCGCCGCTCACGCACCCTCTCCCGCAGCCGCTCCCGGGCGCGCTCGCGCTGGTCGTTGTCCATCTCGCGCCACTTGCGGGCGTTCTCCTCGAGCTGGGCCTTGCGGTTCTCGCGCAACACCCGGCGCATCTCCTCGCGGACGCGCTGCTTCTCCTCGGCGGAGAGCTGGGAGTACTGCTGGAAGCGGACGTCGAGGGCGGCGCGGTCCTCCGCGGAGAGGGCCTGGAAGGCCCGGTAGTTTTCCTGGACCCGGGCTCGCCGCTCGGCGCTCATCTCGCGCAGCTCGCGCTGCCGGGTGCGCAGCTCCTCGCGCCGCTCGGGAGGGAGCTGCTGGAACCTCTGCCAGCGCCGCCGCAGCTCGTCCTGCTGCTCCTTGGGCAGGCGGGCGAAGCGCTCCGCCGTGGACTCCTCGGCTTGGGCGGTGCGCGGCGCTCCCGCACCGAGCATCAGGGCAAGCAGAGCCAGGGTCACGGGTCGCATGGCTACTCTCCCACCTCGAGTTCGTGGAGCTGGGCCACCACCAAGAGGTCCTCCGGGTTCACCCCCGCCGGGGCCGCAGCGACCACGTCGAAGTCCTTCAGCAGCTCCAGCCGCTCGGCGATCTCCAGCTCGTCCACGCCCGCCTCGGGCACCGGACGGCCGGCGGCGTACAGCACGAGCCCGGCGGCGATGGCGACGCCGGACGGGACCAGCACCCGCGCACCCAGCAGCCCACGCAAGAATGCTCCCAGGGTCTGCGGAGGGACTTCCTGCTCGATGGCCAGCAGCACCTTGCGGCGTAGGTCGGTCCCGGGCTCCACCGGCGGAACGGCAGCGACCCGGCCAAGCGCCCCGGCCAGCAGATCGCGCTCGGCGGTGCATGCCGGGCAGGCGGACAGATGCGCCTCCACGCGCGCCCGCGCCTCTGCCGGGAGCTCGCCGTCGAGCAGAGCAGTCAGGTCCTCGGACACGTGCTCGGTCATGACGCCACCTCCTTGCCCCGCGCCGCCTCGAGCGGGTTCACTCCAACCACCGGGGTCAGCCGACGCGCCACCGACAGCGTCGCCCGGTGGATGAGGCTCTTCACCGCCGCCTCGCTCGCCTCGAGCGCCGCGGCGATGTCCTTGTATGCCATCCCCTCGAACCGGCAGAGCGAGAACGCGATCCGCTCGCGCTCGGGCAGCTCGGCCAGGGCCTGACCCAGCGCCGACTCCAGGTCCCGGCCAGCGACCGCCGCGTCCGGGCCCTCGGACGCTGGCGCCGCGGGATCGACCATCGGGGCGCCCTCCTCGTTCCGAGGCACCGGGGCCTCGACCTTGTACTCTCCGCGCCGCCGCTCGTTGAGGCAGTGGTTGGAGGCGATGCGGAACAGGAAGGTCTTGAACCTCGCCCGGGGCTCGTAGTCCCGGGCCGACCGGAAGACCTTGAGGAAGACCTCCTGGGCCAGCTCCTCGGCCTTCGCGCGGTCCTGGACGAAGCGGTAGGCGAAGTTCACGACGCTCCTCGCGTTCCGGTCATAGAGCCGGGCGAACGCCGCCCGGTCGCCCTCACGGACTCGCATCATCAGGGCGGCATCCTCGTCCGCCTGGGTGGTGGGGTCGGTGGCCATGTCCTGGGGAGTCTAACCCGCAGGTTCCCGGGCAGTTGCGGGGGGCCCTGGCACCTCGCTGTCGGCCGGCCGAACGGGTGCCAGGCAACTGCGCGACGCCAACCGCCGGCACAAAGCCGCCCCAGAAGTCTGCGCCCCAGAAGTCTGGCACCGCGCCAGGGCAGGCAGCCGCGGCCAAGTCTGGCACCGCGCCGGGCAGGCAGCCGCGGCCAAGTCTGGCACCGCGCCGGGCAGGCAGCCGCAGCCAAGTCTGGCACCGCGCCGGGCAGGCAGCCGCGGCCAAGTCTGGCACCGCGCCGGGCAGGCAGCCGCGGCCAA
>CAZAIE010001396.1:0-2050 GCA_964485035.1 uncultured Myxococcaceae bacterium
GGCTGAGGAAGAGCATCGCGGACAAGAAGGAGGAGCTGTTCGGCGACATCTTCAAAGCGTCGGGCTTCGGCTCGTTCAAGGGCTTCCTCAAGAACATCAACGAGGCCCTCGACCCCGAAAACCCCATCGGGAAGCGCATCCGCGGGCGCGTGACCGACACGTTCAACCGCATCTTCACCTCCCTGTTCGGCCCGCTGACCGGCGACCAGGGGCTCGAGCGCGTCGAGAAGGTCGTCAACAAGGTGCTCCTCGCCATCGACGCCCTGGTCGCCGCCGGGCGGGTCCTCTGGAACGTCTTCGAGGGCTTCTACTCCGGCGTCTTCCGGGCGCTCGGCGTCGACGTGGACAACCTCCTCGGCGCGGGAGGGGCGCTCGACCCCGCGGGGATCGATGCGATCGTGAGGGCGGCCCACAACCTCGGCGAGCAGTTTGGGTACATCGCGACGAAGGTCCAGCTGGCGATGGACTGGATCTTCGGCTTCTCGCGAGCCATCGACCAGGCGATGAGCCTGGTGGAGCCGTTCGCCAAGGTCATGAACTTTGGCAGCCGGCTGGTCGGCCTCGGCGGCGAGGACGAGCCCGACGACCTGCAGCTGCGGACCTACAAGGCCTGGAAGCTCTACCAGGCGCGCACGGGGGAGCAGATCCCGCTGGGCGAGTTCATGAGGGGCTTCGCGAGCGGCCAGATCCGCTTCCCCGTCCCCCAGCCCGCGATCAGGGCGCAGGACCTGGGGAAGGGAGCGCGCACCCGGGTCTTCAGCCCCAAGGTCGAGAACCACATCAACGTACAGGGTGGCGGCGGAGTGGACCCCGACGCGATCGGCGAGGCCGCCGGCGACGCGACGATGGACTCGCTCAGCACCTGGGAAGACGCCTCGATGGCCATGGGCGCCACGGACGGGTAACCAATGACCTCGAAAGCGTGGGGAACGGCAGGCACCGACCCGACGCCGCAGCTTGGTGCCTGGGACATCGTCGACGTGGCGGGCGTGGCGCTCCCCGGGCTCGCGAAGGTCAGCGGGCCCGGGGTCGAGCACGCCATCGACGTGAAGAAGTCGCCGGGGAAGAACGGGGCGACCATCACCGACCTCGGGCGTTCGCTGGGCAGGTTCACGGTCACGTTGGTCCTGTGGTCGACCACGCAGTGGGACGAGTTCATCCAGCGGCGCGGAATGCTGCAGCCGCTCTCGCGCACTGGGCAGCTCCAGGCGCTGAAGGTGCGCCACCCGGCGATCAACGCGCTCGGCATCGACAGCCTCTACTTCACGCGGGTGGGTGTCCCTCGGCCCGGGGGGCAGGTGGGCACCTACGAGGTCGAGCTCGAGTGCCTCGAGTTCCGGCTTCCGCAGCAGACCAGCACGGGCGGCGCTCAGACGCCGAAGAAGGACTTCACCACCTTCGACTCGAAGGCCCCCAACTTCTCCACCTCGGACGGGCGCCAGATTCGAGTGAAGGCCATCGCCCCGAGCAAGACCAACAAGGGCCCCTGAACCGACCATGTCCCTCGTCGCCGTCAACGGCACGCCCTGCGTGCGCGCCACGATCCGCATCCCGCGCCTCGGCGTGTGGATCGCGGACGTCGCGGTCGATGTGGCGAAGACCATCTCGGGCCCGGTGACCGTCTCGGTCTGCGACGGAGCTCTCGAGCTCAAGGGCCGAGCGGCGCGGACGGGGGTCTTCAAGGACACGGCGATCCTGCGTGTGCTCGGCGGCGCCGGCGGTCTGGCCACGGAGGTGCCGGCCAAGTTCTACCGGCGCTGCCCGGCGAAGGTGCCGCTTCAGGACATCCTGCAGGCCGCCGGCGAGAAGCTCTCCACCCAGTCAGACCAGAGCCTGCTCAATCAGCAGCTCGTCGCGTGGACCCTGCTCAGGCAGAAAGCGGGCGAGGCCCTGAAGACGCTCGCCGACGAGTTGGGCGCCGTGTGGCGGGTCCTGCCCGATGGCACGGTTTGGCTGGGACTGGAGAGCTGGCCAGCGGCCCACCTGCCGGACGTCGACCTGCTCTCGGAGGACCCGCGGGCGCACACCGCGGTCATCGGCACCGACTCGC
>CAZAIE010001397.1:0-2049 GCA_964485035.1 uncultured Myxococcaceae bacterium
GGAAGAAGGGGCCCTGCAGCCGCTCGGGCCGATCGCGGGGCGGAGCCGGAACTGGGGCGGGAGGTGGCGCGGGACGCAGGTGCGAGACCAGCGCCTTCGCCGACGGCTCCAGCCGCTCGAGGAAGGGCTGGGGGAACACGCCCATCACCACCGCCAGCGCGGCCAGCGGCAGCACCGCGACCCACTCCCGCGCCTTCAGGTCCGCGACGCCGCGGTTCTCGGGGTGGCGCACCGGGCCCAGCATCACCTGCTGGTACATCCTCAGCATGTACACCGCGCCCAGCACCACGCCGGTCCCGGCGATGACCGCCAGGGCCACGGAGTTCATCATCGGGAAGACCACCCCGGCCGGCGGCGGCACCGCGCTCGCGAAGGGCGCGCCAAAGGTGCCGCTGAGGATGAGGAACTCGCCCACGAACCCGTTGGTCCCGGGCAGGCCGATGGAGGAGAGCAGCACCAGCAGGAACACCGCCGCGAACCCGGGGGTCACCTTCGCGAGCCCGCCGTAGTCGGCGATGGCCCGGGTGTGGGTGCGCTCGTAGACCATGCCCACCAGGAGGAAGAGCGCGCCGGTGGAGATGCCGTGGTTGATGGACTGGTAGAGCGCGCCGGTCGCCGCCTCCACGCTCACCGCGAAGACGCCCAGCATCACGAAGCCCAGGTGCGCCACCGAGGAGTAGGCGATGAGCTTCTTCAGGTCCTTCTGCGCGAACGACATCAGCGAGCCGTAGACGATGCCCACCACCGCCAGGGCCGCCAGCGCCGGCCGGTAGTAGGCCGCCGCGTCCGGGAAGAAGGGGATGGCGAAGCGCACGAAGCCGTAGACGCCCATCTTCAGCAGCACGCCGGCCAGGATGATGGACCCGGCGGCGGGCGCCTCCACGTGCGCGTCCGGGAGCCAGGTGTGCAGCGGGAACATCGGCACCTTCACCGCGAAGGCGAGGGCGAAGGCCAGGAAGAGCAGGCAGCGGACCTCGAAGGTCAAGAGGCCGGGCTGGCCCAGCGCCGCGAGCACCGCCTGGTAGTCGAAGCTGCGCGCGCCCGCGGCCCCGCTCTTGAAGTACAGGAAGAGGATGGCCACCAGCATCAGCACCGAGCCGGCGAAGGTGTAGAGGAAGAACTTCACCGCCGCCCAGATGCGGTTGTCCGAGCCCCAGACGCCGATGAGCAGGTACATCGGCACCAGCATCGCCTCCCAGAAGACGTAGAAGAGCGCGAGGTCCAGCGCCGCGAAGGCGCCCAGCATCGCCGTCTGCAGCACCAGCAGCGAGAGGCACAGCTCCTTCACCCGCTCCTGGATGGCGCTCCAGGTGGAGAGCAGCGCGATGGGCCCGAGGAAGCCGGTGAGCAGCATCAGCGAGACCGACATCCCGTCCACGCCCACGTGGTAGCCGATGCCCAGCGAGGCCACCCAGGGGACGTTGGTCACGAACTGGAACTCGGGCCCCGCCGGGTCGAAGCCCAGGTACAGCGCGAGCGTCAGGCCGAAAGACACCAGCATCGCCCCCAGGGTCAGGGCGCGCAGCTGGCCCTTCTCGGCGCCGGGCAGCAGCGCCACGACCGCGGCCAGGGCCAGCGGGGCAAAGAGGACGGCGGTGAGGAGGTGGGGGCTGGTCATGGCTTCTCGCTAGACGGTGGTCAGGGCCCACACGATGGCCACCACGGCGATGGCGACGACGGCGGCGTAGCGCTGGGCGTCGCCGTTCTGCAGGCGGCGCAGGAGCTCGCCGGCGGTGCCGGTCACGAAGGCCGTGCCGCGCACCACCAGCGTGTCGATGAGCAGCACGTCCACCACCTCCCAGAGCAGCACCGAGAGGGCGCGGAACGGACGCACGAGCGCGAAGGCGTAGATCTCGTCGACGTAGAACTTGTGGGCGAAGAGGTCGTAGAGGGCGTTGCCCGGCTGCAGGAAGCCGAGGGCGCGGATGCCGCCCTTGCGGTACAGGACGTACGCCAGGGCGAGCCCGGCCCAGGCCACGCCCAGCGCGATCACCAGCCCGGACCCCAGTTCGTGGACGAACGCGGCGAGCGCCCCCCCCACCCCGGCCG
>CAZAIE010001398.1:0-2046 GCA_964485035.1 uncultured Myxococcaceae bacterium
TCGCAGTCGACGTAGACCACCGTCAGCGGGAGCCCGCGCTGGCCGAGCCGCTGCAGCTCGACGGCTCCCAGCTCGAAGAGGGCGCGGCGGTTGGAGAGGCCGGTGAGCGGATCCCGGCGGGCGAGCCCCTCCTGGTGGCGTACCGCCCCGCGCGAGGTCGCGACCAGCGCCAGCGCGGCGAGGCACAGCCCGAGCTCCGACAGGCCCTCGGGGACGACCTGCTGCCCCAGGTGCCGCAGCAGGCCATCGGCGCCGGCGAGCAGCAAGAGCACCGCGCCAGAGAGCCGGGGGAGGAGCAGCGAGCCGGGGCGGGAGAGACGGATCGGGATGGCCATGACTTGCTCCGGGCCCCGCGCCAGGAAGACACCCCGGGCGTAGGGACGATTGCCGAGACTTCAGGGGGACACCGAGTGGGCGAGCGCCTCGTCCGCGCTCCGCGCCAGCGTCGCCGTGCCGAGCTGCGCCGCCCGCAGCAGGGACAGCCGGGCCTTGGCGCGCAGGTTCTTCTCCTTCGCCTCCGAGAGCAGAGCCCCGGCCGCGCGCACGCGCAGCTCGAGGTCGCCCTCGCGATCGGCAGGGGTGCCGGCGCGCGCAGGGGACGCGACCGCGACCAGTGACAGGAGGACCAGCGAACCGACGATTCCGTGAGCACGACGCATGGGGAACTCCTCGAGCGACTGCGGCCGGTCCCGGAGGCGCAACCCGCCTCCTCGATCTGCCCGTTTCCCCGCGGAGGGAAAGCATTCAGGTGGTGCCAGGGACGCAATCGCGCCGACGCGCACGGTGTCGGCCGGCGCGAATCCATCGGGATTGACGATGCATCCCGGCCCGCGCATTTCTGGTCCCATGACGCGCGCCGACGACGCCCGACGCTTCGGGGAGCTGTTCCCGGAGGTCTTCCGCTTCCTGCACTCCCGCCCCGACGCCGGGACCCGGCTCACGCCCCAGGCCCAGGCCGTGCTGCTGCACCTCGCGCACGCAGGGCCGCTCACGGTCACCGAGGCCGCGCGCCACTTTGGCCGGGCACAGTCGGTGGTCTCCGAGATCGTCGAGGGGATGGTGGCGCGCGGGCTGCTGGAGCGGCTGAGGGACGAGCGGGACCGCAGGCGCACCCTGATCTGGCTGACCCCTGCAGGGCGCGAGGCCATGGAGCGGCAGTACCAGGTGCTCGACCCGACCCGGGTCGCAGGGGCGTTCGCGAGGCTCTCCGCCCAGGACGCCCAGGGGCTGATCGACGGGTTGGCGAGGCTGGTGGAGGCCGCACAGCGCGACGCGGCGCGGGCCAGCGTTCCTCGGAGCACGACGAAGACGACCAGGAGGAGGAGAAGATGAGCAACGTCAGGTGCGAGAGCTGTGGGATGCCAATCGAGACGGGGCCGTACTGCCACCACTGCGTGGACGAGCACGGGAAGCTGCAGGCGTTCGAGGAGCGCTTCGAGCGGATGGTGCAGTTCCAGGCCCGGCGCAGCCCGGGAGCCACCCGGCAGGAGCTGGAGGCGCAGACGCTGGCCTACCTGGCCACGATGCCCGCCTGGCGCGATCACCCGAAGGTGAAGCGGGGGAAGTAGCCCTGGAGCGGACGGCGAACGGCATGACGCTCGAGCACCGACAGCTTGGTCGGCGCTTCGTGCGCAGGGCAGGAGCCTGCACGCCACCGGCGGGCACAAGGTCATGTCTCCGCTGGGCTGCCGAGGAGTGCTCCCAGAGGGCGCCCAACCGACTTGGTATACTTGCCGCTGGAGGCCGACGATGACGCCAGATCACAGCCCGATCGACGAGTCCTCGGCCGCCCGCCAGGTCGACGAGTTGGTCGACGAGTGCCGGAGCACCTGCCTCTGGTATCAGCGTCGGGACTACTATCCCCGGACGCGTGAAGACCGTCTGAGAGTGCTGGACGCCATTCAGAGACACTCGGATCGCGCAACCTTCGTCCGTGCAGGGAGGCTCAAGGAATGGCTCTCTCGGGCTTCCAGCGATACCTCTGCCGACTCCTAGTGTCCTGACATCGAAGTTCGCATCATTAATCGTCTGAGTGGCTTCCGAGGG
>CAZAIE010001399.1:0-2045 GCA_964485035.1 uncultured Myxococcaceae bacterium
TCCGCCCGACCCCGATGCGCCGCTGAAGGCCGAGGTCGCGGCGCTGCGCGAGCAACTGCGTGCGTCGCTCCGGGCGCAGGCCGAGGCGGCGTGGAAGGCCTGGGCGCTGGGCGAGCCGTTGGCGCTCCCAAACGACCCCGCCGTGGGGAGCGCCGAGGCCCTGACGAAGGTCCGCGCCCTGCGTGATCGCGAGGCGGACCCGGCGCGCAAGCGCGAGCTCGCCGCCCTGGCGCGGCTGCTCACCGGGGAACTCCTCGCCCGAGCCACCGTTGAGACTGCGGAGGTGGTGGCCTCGCCGTCCGCGACGGCGATGGTCCCGATCGACGGCCAGGAGGTCCCCCTGCGCGACCTGGAGTCGGTGCTGGCGGGCGAGCCGCACACGGGAAAGCGGCGGCGGGTGTGGGCGGCCGCGGAGCCGGCGGTGCGCAAGCTCGAGCCGGCCGTCCTGGCCCACGAGCGCCGCCTCGCGGAGGCGCTGGCGCCACTCGGCCACGC
Organism: uncultured Myxococcaceae bacterium; assembly: GCA_964485035.1. Lineage (GTDB taxonomy): Bacteria > Myxococcota > Myxococcia > Myxococcales > UBA5297 > CAZAIE01. Next base: position 496 of record CAZAIE010001399.1, read on the forward strand.
GAGCACCGCGTCGTGGATCGCCGAGCTGCGGCAGGTACCTCTCGCCGAGGTCGCCGCGCTGGCGGAGAAGGTGCTGGCGGCCACCGAGGCGCCGTACCGCGCCGCGCTCGAGCCGCTGGGCAAGAAGGAGGTCGCGCTCGCGCTGGCCGACCTGCGCCGGGCCGATGCGCCCCGCCTCCTGCGCACCGGGGACGTGGACACCTACTTCCCCAAGGAGAAGTCGGCCGAGCGGCTGCAGGCGGCGCTCGCGGGCCTGGGGTTCGACCCGGCGGCGCTCCCGCAGCTGACCGTCGATGCCGCCCCCCACGCGCGCAAGGCGCCCCGGGCGTTGGCGCTGGCCGTCGAGCCGGGCAAGGACGTGCGCCTCTCGTTCCGTCCGGAGGCCGGGCTGGGCGCGGCGGCGCAGGCGCTGCACGAGGCCGGGCACGCGGTGGCCTGGTCGGTGCTCGCGCCGGGGCCGGAGACCGCGTGGCAAGCGGGTGGGGCGGTGCACGAGGCGGCGGGCTTCCTCTTCGAGGGGCTGCTCGACGACCCCCGCTTCGCGGTGCTCTCGGGCGTGCCCCAGGTCAAGGCAGCGGCCCACGCGCGGATGAGCGCGGTGCGCAAGCTGTTCCTCCTGCGTCGGCTCGCGGGCCGGGTGCTCTTCGAGGTGGCCTTCCGCGGCGGGGCGCCGAAGCCGGACGAGGCCTGGCGCGAGGTGATGGCCCGGGCCCTGCTGTTCCCGGCCGGCCCGGAGGACGCGGGCCGGTGGGTCGCCGAGTCGGGCGACCTGCTCGCGGCGGCGGACGACCTGCGCGGGCTGCTCGCGGCCTACCAGCTCGAGGCGGTGCTCTCGGCGGCACACGGGCCGGAGTGGTGGGCCGACCCGCGCACGGCGGCGAAGCTGCGGGCCTGGTTCGGGAGTGCGCCCTCCACGTTCGAGGAGTGGATCGTCGGCAGCGCCGGCGCGCCGTGCTCGGCCGACGTGGCGGTGGCCACGCTGCAGGCCCGGTTGCAGGCCGCGCCGTGACGCGGGCGCTCCTGGCCACGCTGCTCCTGGCGTCCTGCGGCTCCCCGCCGCCGCGCGCCCGGATCCCGGTCGGCGACGCGCCGCTGCAGGGCCCCGCGGACGCCTGGGTGACGGTCCTCGAGTTCGGGGACTTCCAGTGCCCGGCCTGCGCGCGGGCGGCGCCGCTGGTGCACCAGATGCGGCTCGACTGGGCGAGCCAGCTGCGCGTGGCCTTCAAGCACCTGCCCTCCGGCTACCACGAGTACGCGCTGCCGGCCGCGCGCGCGGCGGTCTGCGCGCACCGGCAGGGGAAGTTCTGGGAGATGTACGACGTGCTCTACTCCAACCCCCGGGCGCTCGAGGAGAACGACCTGCAGGCCGCGGCCAAGCGAATCGACCTCGACCTCGCTGCCTGGGAAACGTGCCGCGCGGACCCGGTCACCCAGGCGGTCATCGACGCCGACGACGCCGAGGCCACCAAGGTGCCCGTGGAGGCCACCCCGGCCTTCCTCATCAACAGCCGGCTGGTGGTCGGCGCGCTGCCCTACGCCGACTTCAAGAA
>CAZAIE010001400.1:0-2041 GCA_964485035.1 uncultured Myxococcaceae bacterium
CATCCCGATTCCGAACCGACCGGCAAACCGGCAACCGGGACCACCGTCGCTGAGGAGCTGCTGGTGCACTGGGCGCGCGCCCAGCTCGACGACGTGCTCGAGGCGTACCAGGGCGGGCTGCGCAAGGCCCACACGCTGCTGGTCACCGTGCTGGCCATGGCGCTGCTCATCTTCCTGCTCCGGCAGGCGACCGGGGCCGCCGTCGCCGACGCGGGGCCGCAGCGCGGCATGCCCGTGCTCCAGGCCGGGTTCACCCTGGACGCCGTCCTGGTCCTGGTCGCCGGCTCGTTCGCCTACGCCTTCGCCCGCGTCCGCTCGGCCATCAGCGAGCTCTTCAGCCTCCTCCCGCTCTCCGACGAGCGGGGAGTACGCCGGGTGCTGTTCGTGGGCGAGGCCCTTTGGACGGTGGGCGGGATCCTCTTTGCCCTGCTCCTCCCCGTGCTCGGGGCCGTGAGCGGCGTCGTGGCGCTGCTCCTGCTGTTGCGCGTGCGCAAGGCCCTTCAGCGCGCGACGTCCGGCGCGCGCGGCCCCTGCCCCGCCTGCCAGACCGACGTCCACCTCGCGGCGAGCGTCTGCCCCAAGTGCCGGGCGACCCGCACGCCCCGCGCGATCGGCTGGTTCGGGCGCGTCCTGGCCCAGGCCCCGGCCGACCCGGCCCGCCACCGGATCGCGCTGCTGGTCGGCCGGCGCTGCCCCACGTGCGCCGAGCGGCTGGAGACGAAGGAGGGCTCGGTCGTCTGCCCGCCCTGCGGCCAGGCCGCCTTCCGCGACGCCGACGAGGCGCGCGCCTTCCTGCGCCACGTCGACACCCGCACCGCCGCGCTCGCCCCGCTCTTCGCGGTGGTGGGCCTGGTCCCGGTGCTCGGCCTCGGCTTCGCGCTGGTGCTCTACAAGCTCTCACCGGGCGGCGCCCTGGGCGGCTACGTCCACTGGACCGGGCGCTTCCTCAGCCGGTTCCTGCGCGGCCTCGCCCTCCTCGGCCTCGCGCTGGTGCAGCCCGTCCCACTCCTGGGGGCGCTGGCCGCTCTGGGCATCGTCTCGCTGCAGCACCTCTGGCTGCGGCACGCCTTCCTCGCCTCGCTGTCGACGGCCCGACAGTCCGCGCCGTCCCCCGCCTCGGCCTCCTGAGACTCCCCACTTCGGGTCGCAGGCATCCCTGGGGTCGGTTAGGAATCGGCGCGCTCTGGGGGAGCCCGATGCTCACGTTCAACGAGTACGCCACGCTGGTCGAGCAGGCGCCGATCCTCATCTGGCGAGCAGGGACCGACAAGCTCTGCAACTACTTCAACAGCCGCTGGCTCGAGTTCACGGGCCGGACCCTGGACCAGGAACAGGGGAACGGCTGGGCCGAGGGCGTACACCCCGACGACTTCGCGGGATGCCTCGAGACCTACGTCCAGAGCTTCGACCGGCGGGTCATCTTCGAGATGGTCTACCGCCTGCGCCGGCGCGACGGCGCCAACCGGTGGCTCCTCGACCGCGGGGTGCCGTTCTTCGACGGCGACGGCTCGTTCGCCGGGTACATCGGCAGCTGCATCGACGTGACCGAGAAGAAGGAGGCAGAGGACGCTCTCCACCAGGCGCGCAAGGACGAGATCGCCCGCTTGAAGCGGCTGCTCCCGGTCTGCGCCTGGTGCCGGAAGATCCGCTCGGACGACGGCTACTGGACGGAGCTGGAGGGCTACGTCGCCAGCGAGCACCTGGGCCAGGTCACACACAGCATCTGCCAGGATTGCCTCGCCAAGATGGAGAGAGGACAGCCCCAGGCTGGATGATGCTTCGGTAGGGCCAGGCGGCCTCCCCCGCATCGGACGTTCCACGTCACTCAGTTTGGGTGGTTTGCCCGGGCTGGTCCGCACACAATTCGCCACTCGGGGTGGAGCCCATGGAAGAGCAGCCCAGGTTCCTGATCGTCGAGTGCCACCCGACGGACTGCGACCCCGTCGTCTCGGCGGTGCGCGGGGGGTTTCCCTCGGCGGTGGTGCAGTGCGCCTGCGGCCGGGAGCACTTCCTCGAGTCCCTCGCCAGCTTCGGCCCGGAC
>CAZAIE010001401.1:0-2040 GCA_964485035.1 uncultured Myxococcaceae bacterium
CCATTTTCAGAGACCGTCTCGGCTTTCTTTCCCGCCGAGAGAGGCGCGCTTTTTACTGCTCCAAGTCGGCGCCGTCAACTTCTTTTTTTCTTCGTCATCTCGCCGCTTTCGCGGCGCCCTTCGCCTCTGCCACCAGCGAAGAGGGCGCGCTTTGTACTGCCTCGGGTTCGCGCCGTCAACCCTTTTTCTTCAGCCGACCGACTTCTTCTCGGCTCTCGCCGCGCCCTGCGTTGCGTCGAGGGCGCGCTTTGTAGTTGGTTCGGTCTCCCCTGTCAAGCAGGCTCTTCCGCCGCGCTTCCCGGCGCACTTCCTCCGTAGCCCGGGTCGGGCGCAACCTGCCGACTTTACAGGCGATTCAACGGACGCCTGGATTGCGGTACGGGCACAGATCTCGAGTCCCAGCCCTTGCGCCCCCCCTTCCCCCACCAGATGCTCGATGACTGCTTGCTGCCTCTACCTGACGGCCTTCCCTAGCTTCTGCTTCTGCCCTCCGAGGCAGACCATGGGTTACACGAGCCGAGGCAGTCCCTGGTGAGGCCGCCCCAGGCGTCTGTGCTCTTCGGAGTCTGCTCCCTTGTGCTCTCCAACTCTGCCCCCTCCTTCGGGAGGCCAATGGTCGGGTTCATGGTCGGCTCCAACGATGTTGAGACGACCCTTCTGCGCGGCGGGGCCGCGAAGGCAGAGTCGATCCGCTTGGCCCCAACGCCAGCATTGCCGCCAGGTCCGATCGCCCGCGACCCTGGGGGCGCTCGGCACACGGTGCGGCGTTCCCTGCGCCTCGGGCGTGTCGAGCCCTCACAGCGATGCACCGCGTCGCCCTTCCAGGCCCATGACGAGTGGCTCGAGAGCGCTTCCTCGCTCCGGGTTCTGCAGCGCGAGCTCGCCGCGGGGCGTTCGCGCCGACTCGACGATCGCCCGCCGGCTGTGACCCCTGCGAGAGCGCCCCGCCCAGACGCTGCCTGGCCGCGGCGGTGTCCCTGCATGAGCTGGGTGACCGGGGCCTCCGCGCACATCGTCGCGGTGCCCGGAGACGGGGGCTGAAGTCTCTTTCTGGGAGGGACCGAGCTGGGGCCAAGCCCGCTGCGCGGGCAGGGCGGCAGAGGCGCCGGCGATGCTGGCACCCAACGCCTGGGCTGGATCGCCTGAGCGGTTGCTTCGCGCTCCGGTGCGTCGTCGCGGAAGCCCTCATGCGGCTCGCGCACTCGCGATCCCTTCGATCGCAACGCGCCTGCTCGGGCTCGGCAGACGCTGCCCCTGCCCTTCGTCGAGCTCGATGGAAGCGCGGGCGCCTGCTGCGCGAAGTGGCACAGCGCACCCGTCGGCTTCATGCCCTGCGCGAGGTGCATCGAGAAGTGACGAAGAGGACGTGCCCGCTTCTGTCGGAGGGTCTCGGTCTGGCGAGGAGCGAAGACGTGCGGGACCGAGAAGCGCATCGAGGCGGAGCCTGGTGCGCACGCCGGCCCGGGCGAGCGGGCCCTGCCTTGGTACGGATCGCCAAGCGCACAACGCAGCGAAGCCCGGCTCCTGAGAGCCGGGCTTCTGGGAGCTGCAGGCAGGTGCGCCTCGTTACTCGACGGCGAGCGCCTCTTCGGCCTGCTCCACCGCGTCCACGGGCGTCTCCACCTCGATATCGAGGTGCTTGTAGGCAGGCAGACCCGTACCGGCGGGGATGAGCCGGCCCATGATGACGTTCTCCTTCAGGCCGCGCAGGTAGTCGATTTTCCCGGAGATAGCCGCCTCGGTGAGGACCTTGGTGGTCTCCTGGAACGACGCGGCCGAGATGAAGGACTCGGTCGAGAGCGACGCCTTGGTGATGCCCAGCAGCAGCGGGTCACCCGCCGCCGGGCGACCGCCCTTGGCCTCCACCTTGCGGTTCTCGTCCTCGAACATCCGCCGCTCGACCTGCTCGTCGATGAGGAAGTTCGTGTCGCCAACGTCCGTGATGCGCACGCGCCGCAGCATCTGACGAACGATCGTCTCGATGTGCTTGTCGTTGATCTTGACGCCCAGGAGGTCTACCGACTCCAGGGCGTCAAGATC
>CAZAIE010001402.1:0-2033 GCA_964485035.1 uncultured Myxococcaceae bacterium
TCTCGCACTGGCTGTCTACACTTCACACGCTGCTGACCGCGAAACACGAGTCTGAGCTCGCGCTGGTCTTCGCGGCAGCGCTCCTCTCCTGCAGCCCCAATCGCGGCACCGGCCCCAACAGCATCGAGGTGGGGGCGCAGTGCGACGAGTCGCGCGACTGGAGCTGCGAGGAGGCCTGCCTCTCCGGCCCCTCGATGTGCGTGTTCCGCTGCCGCGCCGACTCCGACTGCCCCGAGGGCTCGGTCTGCTCGGGCCTGTGGGACTCCACCACCACGGACCGGGGCTGCTCGCGGACTGCGCTCGACTGCACGTGGCGCTGGTCGAAGGGCGCGCGCTGGTAGATCTGCTCGAGCCCCACGCAGCCGGGGTCGACGAGCTTGTCGCGCCGCTCGCCCAGGAACACCGGGAACACCAGCGAGGCCACCGGCAGGGGGCCGATGCCGGTCCATCCGGCGGCCGGGTCGTAGCGGAGCACCATGCGGCGCAGCGGGTCGCCGTGGCTGTCGAGGTCGAGCAGCTCGTTGGCCTTCACCTCGACCACGAGCTCCGGGCGCACGAAGCGGCAGAGCATGCCGTCGTGGTTGGGCAGCCGGTAGGTGCTGGGGACGCGCAGCTTCTGCAGGCGCTGGTGCAGGTCCAGCTGCTGGTCCAGGGTCCACCCCACCGAGACGCCGCCCACGACGTGGAAGGTCCCGTCGTCCCTCATCAGCGCGACCGCGAGCTCGCCCAGCTCCGCGCCCGCCTGCAGCATGTGCTCGCCGAAGCCCACCACCACCGCGTCCACGGTGAAGCTGGGCTTCACCTTCAGGGTGGTCCCGAACTCGGTGCGCACCACCACGCCCTCGGCGCCCTCGACGCCGACCCAGCGCTGGAAGCACTGCGAGGCGGTCGCCGCGGTGCCCACCACCGTCTCCACGACGTTGACCTGGTCGCCCGTGCCCAGGAGGGCCTGCAGCCGCGGCCACTTTTCGAGGTAGGGCCGGCGCATCACGTCCACGCCGCCGTCCTCGAGGAGGTCGAAGGCGCGGAACCGGAGCCTCCGGAAGCCCTCGCTCGCGTCCGCGAGCGCCTCGCCGACGTGGAGCACGCGCGAGCGGCCGGTGGGCGGGATGGCCACGAGCTCCCCGGCGATGACCATGGGGCCGCAGCCGCGGAGCAGCGTCCGCGCCTCGTCGGTGAGCGGGGTGCCGTGCACCAGCCGGCCGTTGTAGGCGACGAGCGCGACGTCGTCATCGCGCTTCAGGAGGAACCAGAGCTCGCCGTCGAGCTTGCGGGAGATCCAGAGCTGGCCGCGTGGGGGCCGCGCGTGCAGGTCCTGCGGAGCGATCACCCGGTACTGGCTGGCCACGAAGCGCTTGTAGAGCCGCAGCTGCAGCGTGAGCGCCGCGTCGGTGAAGCCCCCGGCGTCGGCGCGCACCCCCGGCCCGAAGCGGCTCGTCTGGTCGGCCCAGCGCATGCGTCGAGTGTTGCCGGAATGCAGACCCGCCGCCACTTCCTGGGCGACGAGGTCGAGGCTCGGTCTGGTTCGCCAGCCGGGTTGGGGATCACCGGTAGATGGCGAGCTTGATCGCCGTGTTCGCGGTGTCCCGGTAGGCCACCACCGCGCGTCCGTTCCAGTAGGCGAGCTTGGTGTAGTGCCCGCCCGCGGCATCGACCACCACCTTCTGCCACACGTCCTCGGTGCGCCAGGCGAGCAGCAGCTCGTCCTCGGCCGCGGGGCACGGCTCGCGGACGTCCGGTTGGCTCGAGCAGACGTAGTAGGCCACCGCGGGGAAGCCTTCGGAGGTGAAGGCCGCCGAGGGGTACCACCCGCCGGAGCCGGCTCCGTGCACCACGTCATCGGCGGTCTTCCACGCGGAGCCGTCCGCGGCCGCCGACTCGGTCAGGAAGAGCTGCGTCCCGCTGCGCCAGGCGATGACGAAGTCCGCGGACTAGTCCCGCGCTGCCCTCTTGTTCCACGCCAGCGACGGCCCCGTGGCGGTGTCTCCCACCTCGCGGACCTTGGTCGGGTTGGTGGGCCAGGTCCCGTCGGC
>CAZAIE010001403.1:0-2031 GCA_964485035.1 uncultured Myxococcaceae bacterium
ATGCTCAACCACTCCCTCGGCAAGTCGCTGGCCTTCTTCAGCGCGGGCCGGGTGGGGCAGCAGTACGGCACCCACGAGATGGCGAAGCTCGCCGGCAGCGCCCGCGCCTCGCCGGTGTGGGGGGCGACGCTTCTGGGGGCGCTGCTGGCGCTGTTGGGCGCCGCGCCCTTTGGGCCGTTCATGAGCGAGTTCCAGATCTTCAAGGCCGCGGTCGCGGGCGAGGCGTGGTGGCCGCTGGGGCTGTTCCTGGCCGGACTGGCCATCGCCTTCATCGGCGCCATGCGCCACGCGCTGGCCATGGCCTGGGGCGAGCCGGTGAGCGACCTCCGCCCGCCGCCGGTGTCCCGGCTGGAGGCCGTGCTCGCCTGGACCCCGCTGGCGCTGCTGCTGCTCCTGGGCCTGTGGCTGCCGCCGCCGGTGCAGGAGGTGCTGCAGCGGGCCGCGGCGGTGGTCTCCGGAGGCCGGCCATGACCGCGCTGCGCAACGGACAGGCGGTGGCCACCACCAAGATCGAGGTCCTGCTCCTGGCGGAGTGGCGCGAGGCGGTGGTCCAGCGCTGCCGCGAGGGCCAGCGGCTGGTGGCGCTCTTCGGGCGACCGTGCGACCAGCGGCTGCGGGTGCTGGCGGTGCTGGGCAACGACGAGGCCGGGACGCTCTCAACCCTGGCCACGGACGTGGGCGACGCCTACCCGGCGCTCACCCCGGACTGCCCCCAGGCGCACTGGTTCGAGCGCGAGCTCGCGGAGCAGTGGTCGGTGACACCGGAGGGGCACCCCTGGCTCAAGCCAGTGCGCTTCCACCGCTCGTACCGCCCCGGGCTCGAGGGCGCGCCGGCCCCGCAGATCGGCGTGACCAGCTTCTTCGAGGTCGAGGGCGACGAGGTGCACGAAGTCGCCGTCGGCCCGGTGCACGCGGGCATCATCGAGCCCGGCCACTTCCGCTTCCAGTGCCACGGCGAGCGGGTGATGCACCTGGAGATCTCGCTGGGCTACCAGCACCGCGGCATCGAGCGCGCGCTCGTGGGCGGCCCGGGGCCGCGCACGCTGTTGCAGATGGAGACCGCGGCGGGCGACACCACCATCGGCCACGCCTGGGCGTACTGCCAGAACCTGGAGGCGCTCGCCGGCTGCTCCGTCCCCCCGCGGGCGGCGGCGCTGCGCGCGGTGGCGCTGGAGTTGGAGCGGCTGGCGAATCACACCGGCGACCTGGGCGCGCTGGCCAACGACGTGGGGTACCTGCCCACCGCCAGCTTCTGCGGCCGGCTGCGCGGCGACTTTTTGAACATGTCCGCGGTGCTGTGCGGGAGCCGCTTCGGCCGGACCTTCGTGAAGCCGGGCGGGGTCGGCTTCGACGTCGAGCCGGAGCGGGCGAAGGACCTGCTCGCGCGGCTCGAGGCGACGGCCAAGGACGTGAAGGGCGCGGTGGAGCTGCTCTGGCAGACCCCCTCGGTGCTGGCGCGCTTCGAGTACGTGGGCAAGGTGGGCCGGGAGGACGCCGCGGCCATCGGCCTGGTCGGCCCGGCGGCCCGCGCCTCGGGGCTGGAGCGCGACGTGCGCCGCGACTACCCCGTGGGCCTGTTCCGCTTCGTGCAGCTCCCGGTGGCGGTGATGCCCTACGGCGACGTCTTCTCGCGGGCCTACGTGCGCTGGCTGGAGGTCGAGGAGTCCGTGCGCTTCCTGCGCCAGCAGCTGTCCTCGCTCCCCGCGGGACCCGTGCGCGCGGCCTGCGACCTCTCGGCGCTCAAGCCCGAACGCACCGCCGTCTCGCTGGTGGAGGGCTGGCGCGGCGAGGTGTGCCACGTGGCGCAGACCGGCCCGGACGGAAAGCTGCTCGCGTACAAGGTGGTGGACCCCTCGTTCCACAACTGGTTCGGCCTGGCGATGGCGCTGCGCGACCAGCCGGTCTCCGACTTCCCGCTCTGCAACAAGAGCTTCAACCTCTCCTACTGCGGTCACGACCTGTGAGGGACGCACGATGATCCAGGCGCTGCTCGAGCGGGTCCGGCAGAAGCACCGGACCGTCGCCTTCCCC
>CAZAIE010001404.1:0-2027 GCA_964485035.1 uncultured Myxococcaceae bacterium
CGCGCTGGTGCAGGAGCGGGCCCGCGGCCGCGCCCTGCCGGTCTCGGTGGCCGGGGCCGTCTACGCGGTGCGCGAGCTGCTCAAGGCGCTGGAGTACGTCCACAAGCTCCGCTTCGGCGAGGGCGTGGCCACCATCGTGCACGGCGACGTGAACCCGGCCAACGTGCTGGTGGGCCGGGCCGGCGAGGTGAAGCTCACCGACTTCGGGGTGGCGATGGCCGAGGGGCAGCTGGCGCACGGCGAGGGCGGGACGCTGCGCGGCACCCTCACCCACATGGCCCCGGAGCAGGTGCTGGGCAAGCCCATCGACCGGCGCGCCGACCTGTTCTCCGCCGGGGTCGTGCTCTGGGAGCTGCTCACCAACCGCCAGCTCATCGACCCCACGAGCGAGTACGAGGCGATGCAGCGGGCGCGGGAGGCGCGGGTGCCGCTGCTCTCGACCATCCGCACCGACCTGCCCGACCTGCTGGTGCAGATCGTCCGCAAGGCCGTCTTCGCCGACCCGGCGCTGCGCTTCCAGGACGCGGGCGAGTTCGTGAACGCGCTCGACGTGCTGGGGCGCCGCGCCAGCCTGCGGCTGGGGCCCGAGTCCCTGGCGCCGGAAGCGGCCTGATGCGCGGGTGGGCCTGCGCGGCGCTCCTCGCCTGCGGCTGCGCCACCGTCCCCCACCGGGTGCTCTCCCGGGTGCCCGAGCCCTCGGCGACGGTGACCGCCATCCGCATTGAGAGCTTCGAGCGCCAGCGGGCGACCCTGCAGGTGGTGGTCGAGGTCGAGTCCCCCACGGGCGAGCTGACGCTCACCGAGTCCACCTACGAGGTGCTGCTGCAGCAGCGGCCCTTCGCCGTCGGCGCGCTGGGGACCAAGGCAGTCGTCCCGGCGGGGCAGCGGGTGACCGTGGTGCTGCCGGTGCAGCTGGCGTTCCTGGACGTGCCGTGGGCCGCGCGCGAGCGGCTCAAGGCCGGCGCCCCGCTGCAGCTGGTGGTGCGGGGAGTGCTCCGGGGCAGCCGGCGCGACGGGGAGCGCCAGGCCGCAGCCGAGGTGGAGTTCGACGGCGAGACCGAGGTCCAGCCCACCGACGCGGCGCTTCCCTAGAGCGGTCCGGTGGGGGTAGGAAGTGGCCCCCCTAGGAGGTCCGCATCGATGGAACTGAACGCCACCACCCGCCTCACCCTGCCGCGCGACCAGGTCTTCCGCGCCTACCGCGACGAGATCGTCGCGACCGTGCCCTACATGGCGAACGTCCGCTCCATCGAGACCCGCGAGCGGGTGGTGGACGGCCCGCGGGTGCGGATGGTGAACCTGTGGACCGGCAAGACGGAGATCCCCTCGCTGGCGCGCCGGTTCATCGACGCCGAGATGTTCACCTGGACCGACTACGCCACCTGGGACGAGTCGGCGTGGAAGTGCGAGTGGCGCATCGAGACCCACGCGCTGCCCGGGGTCCTGGACTGCCGCGGCACGACCGAGTTCTTCCCCGACGGCCCGGGCACGGAGATCCGCATCCGCGGCAACCTGGTGCTGCACCTGGAGAAGGCGCGCATCCCGCGGCTGTTGGCGGGCACGGTGCAGCCGGTGGTCGAGCGGCTCATCGTCGGGGCGCTCAAGCCCAACCTGCTGGCCAACGGCGAGGCGGTGGAGAAGTTCCTGCTCTCCCGGCCCCGGTCCTGAGCGCCGCCCAGCCGTCACTCGGGAAGCGGGACCACCTGCTGGGCGTCGTCGCCGTCGCCAGCGCCGGGGTGCTCTGGGGGGCCACCGCGGTGGTGGTGAAGGGCACCTTCAACGACCACGTCGACCCGCTGACGCTGGTGCAGGCGCGCCTGGCCATCGCCAGCGCGCTCTTGGCGCTGGGCCTCGCGGTCTTCGCGCCGCGGCTCTTGCGGCTCTCGCGCAGGGACGTCCCCGCGGTCGTCGTCTGGGGCTGCCTCGGCCTGTTGCTGATGCAGGGGGGCTACTTCACCGCGGTGAGCCTCGCGGGCGTGGCCTCCGCGCTGTTCATGCAGTACACGGCGCCGGTGTGGGCGGGGAAC
>CAZAIE010001405.1:0-2024 GCA_964485035.1 uncultured Myxococcaceae bacterium
GCCGTCCTCTCCTCGCTGCCGCTGTTCCTGCTGCTCGCCGACCACCGAGGAGCCGTGGGCCACAGCCTGGTCCTCGGCCTGGCCACCGGTCTGCTCGCTGCGGCGCTGGTCGGGACCGGGGAGGTCGTGGCCTGGCAGGTGGCTCGGCGGCGGCCGCTCCCGCTCCCGTGGCTGGCCGGGCTGATCCTGGCGGTCGCCTGCCTGCCGCTCGCCGCCCTCGCCGTCTTCCTCGAGGAGGAGTTGGTGGGGATGCTGGCCGTCGTCGGATGGGGCCTGCCGCTCCCAGCCCTGGTGTTCGCGGCCCGGGTCGGCAGCCCCCGCAGTCCCTGGCCGGGCCTCGGGCCGGCGCTGCTCCTCGCATCTGCCGACCTCGCGCTCGCCCTCTTCGGCCCGGTGCATCCCCGGCCGGACCAGCTCGCCTTGGGAGAGGAGAGGCCGACCGACCTGCTGGTGCTGAGCTGGAACGTCGGCAACAGCTTCCCCAAGCCCGCGCCGAGCCAAGAGGAGCACCTGGACCACATCGCGGGCGTCTTGCGCGACTCCGGGGCGCACGTGGCCTGCCTGCAGGAGGTGGCCTCGCCCGAGTACCTGGGCCAGCTGCTGCACCGGCTGGGCACGCACTGGGTCGGGGGCCTGGACGCGGAGGGCCCGGGGTACCACACCGCCGTCCTCTCCCGCGTCGGCGGCAGGCTGCGCTCGCCCTACCCCGAGAACCCGGATGCGATGCAGGGCCCCACCAGCCTCGAGCTGGGCGGCTGGGCAGGACACCTCGAGATCGTCTCGGTGCACTTCGCCCCCGCCCGCAACTCCGGGCCGCGCCTGGGATATGCCCGCTGGCTCGCGGACCACGCCGCCGTGGCGGGACACCCGGTGCTCGTGGCCGGCGACCTGAACCTGGACCCGGAGGGGGCCTGGGACCGGCTCACCTCGATGCTCACCGACGACGTGGAGCAGGACGGCCAGGTCGAAGAGACGCTGCGCGCGCTGGGGCGGGACGTCGGCCAGGGCACCGCCAGCACCGGGTTTCCAGCCCGGCGCATCGACCGGATGCACGTCCCGGAAGTGGTGGAGCCAGTTTCGGTCCGGGTGCTCTTCGGGACGCAGCGGGGGCGGATGGACCACCGGCCGGTGCTGGTACGACTGCGCCCGGGCCCGTCGATGAGGGTCTCCGGGAAGCTCGGCGCCGGCCCCGACGCCTAGGAGTGCAGCCGGCGCTTCGGAGTGCCCTCCAGGGGCACCAGCCGCCACAGGCCCCAGGGGTTGTGGAAGAGGTCGCCCTCCGGGTAGGTGCGGCAGGGGACCGAGCGCAGCAGGTAGCGCGGGGAGTCCTCGGAGACCGCGAAGGCCTCGCCGGCCTTGATGCCTGCGCCCTCGAGCAACCGGTAGAGGAGGAAGGCCTGGACCAGCTCGGCCGGCCGGGCAATGGAGTCGGCGACGATGGCGTCCGGCTCCTCGAGGTTGTGCATCCCGCAGGAGTAGACGTCGTCCGGGCCTCCCACGAGGGCCACGAAGGCGCGGTAGAGGGAGATGGGGTCCTCGGGGGTCGCGGCGAACTCGCGCCAGCGGACGGCGCCGTGGGCCACGCCCGAGGTCTCCACCTTCACGCCCAAGCCGCCGACGTCGAGCAGCGCCGCCGCGGCGTCCAGCACCAGGCGGGCGTTCGCAGTCCCTGGCGGAGCGAGGAGGTAGACGGTGAAGGTGTGCCGACCGATCGCGGCGAGGTCCGCCTCGAGGAGCGGGTGGGCGAAGCTGGCGCTCTGGAAGGCCTGCTGCAGCCGGGGGTCGTGGTCGTAGACGTCGACCTCGAGCGAGCGGCCGGTGCGGCGGTCCACCAACTTCGCGCCCTCGAGCCTGAAGGCCGTGCGGGCGCCCACCTCCCCGGCGATGGCTTCGCGGGTGAGCCAGCAGCCGGGGATGCCGACGATGATCTTCATGGCGCAGAAGCGAAGAGGGCCTCCCGGTTTCCCGAGAGACCCTCTATCGTGTGGAGCTGATCAGGATCGAACTGACGACCTCCTGAATGC
>CAZAIE010001406.1:0-2023 GCA_964485035.1 uncultured Myxococcaceae bacterium
GAGGTGGAGTTCGTGAAGAAGCGGCGCATCGAGGGGCATGAGCCCGCCTACCCGCAGGCCGCGCTGCGCGCCGAGGAGGAGGGCGTCCTCGTCGCCAAGATCGTGATCAGCCCCGAGGGCCGAGTCACGGAGATCAACTTCACGCTGACTCACCCCGCCTTCGAGCGGACCGTGCGCGACACCATCGCCGGCTGGCGCTTCACCCCGCACGTCGTCGACGGCCGGCCAGTGGCCGTCTACACCATCGTCAAGTTCACCTTCCGGTTGGAGGACGCGGAGTAGCAGCCGCGTCGAGGTCGTCTGAGGAGAATCGAATGGACTTCACACTCGCACAGATGTGGGCGCAGATGGGCATCGTGGCCAAGATGGTGGTCATCATCCTGGGCATCATGTCGGTGACCACCCTCGCCGTGACCGTGGAGCGCTTCATCGCCTTCACACGCGCCTCGGGCCAGTCCAAGGCCTTCGCCCTGGCGACCCAGGAGCTCTTGAAGAAGGGTCAGTTCAAGGAGGCGTCGGAGGCCGCGGCCAACTACAAGGCCAGCCACATCGCCCCGGTGGTGCGCTCGGGCCTGGTGGAGTTCCTCGCCGCCAAGGAACTGAGCGGCAAGAACTACGACGTGCACGGCGCCGTCCAGGGAGCCATCGAGCGCGCGGCGGCGCGGCAGATGGCAGGGCTGCGGCGCGGGCTCTCGGCGCTGGCGACGGTGGGCTCCACCGCCCCGTTCGTGGGCCTGTTCGGCACCACCTTCGGCATCATCAACAGCTTCCAGGGCATGGCCAAGGAGGGCGGCGGCGGCCTCGGTGCGGTGGCGGCGGGCATCGCCGAGGCGCTGGTGACCACCGCGGTGGGCATCGGCGTCGCCATCGCCGCGGTGCTGCTCTACAACTACTTCACCTCGCGCATCGACGGCCTCGAGGTGGACACCCACGAGACCGCTGGCGAGGTGGTCGCGCTGCTCGCCAAGGAGCAGGCCAAGCAGTAGCCGTGGCCCCGCCCCCGGGCGGGAGCGCGAGGTGCCCCCATGTCCATGTCGCTGAACCAGAAGGGGCTGAACGCGGAGATCAACGTCACGCCTTTGGTGGACGTGATGCTGGTGCTCCTGATCATCTTCATGGTGATCACGCCGATGCTGCAGAAGGGCAAGGCGGTGCAGCTCCCCGCGGTCCCCAAGCCCGAGAAGCAGGCCGACAGCGGGAACGACCTCGTGGTCTCGCTGGAGTACGGCGGCGGGATGCCGGCGCGCTACCGCGTGTACCTGGGCCAGTTCCTGGTCGAGGAGGCCTCGCTGCGCGGACGGCTCGAGGACGAGCTGCGGCGCAACCCGGGCAAGGAGCTGTACCTGAAGGGCGACTCGCGGCTCACCTACGGCACCGTGCGCAAGGTCATGGAGGCCTGCCACGCCGCGGGGTTCGGGCAGGTGAAGCTGGCCACCGAAGAGCTGAAGACCAAGCAGTGACGCACGGGTGAGCGCATGAGCATGACCGTCGGCAAGAAGGGCGTTCGCGCGGACCTGAACGTCACCCCGATGATCGACATCCTGCTGGTGCTGCTGATCATCTTCATGGTGCTCACGCCCCTGATGATGATGCAGCACCGGGTGGACGTGCCGAAGCGCGCGGAGGTGGACCTGCCCCCCGACGTCTCGGGCGAGCAGACCGTGCTCACCTTCACCAAGGACAAGCTGGTGTTCCTGAACCAGACGAAGGTGGACCGGGCGGAGCTGGGGAAGGTGCTCTTCGAGCGCTTCAAGGACCGCCGCGAGAAGACCCTCTTCCTGAACATCGACCCCGACGCGAACTACGGCGAGTCCCTCAAGGTCATCGACGTGGTGCGCAACGCCGGCCTCGAGAAGCTGGCCGTGGTGACGCAGAAGGAAGGCGAGAAGTTCCAGATCCCGGGGCAGACCCAGTAGGCACCGACCCGCGCGCCTTCTGCCTCCAACGCTCCGAAGGACCGACCCATGAAGACCCTCGCCGCCCTCCTCCTCGCCCTGGCCACGCTCGCCGCGGCCCCCGAGAC
>CAZAIE010001407.1:0-2022 GCA_964485035.1 uncultured Myxococcaceae bacterium
GGTGGTGTGGCAGGGGGATGACGGGACGATTGCCCCGTCACCCCCTATGCCGATTACGGACTGTTTCGGTCTCGCTACTTGGCGGGCGCGGGGGCCGCAGCCGCCGGAGCGGCAGGAGCGGCCGCAGGAGCAGGATCCTTGACCGCCGCCGGAGCCTGATCGCCGAGCACGGTGGTGCTCTTCGCGGCGGCGGGGAGCAGGCCATCGAGCTTGCCCACGTACCAGAGGCCCGCCAGGGCCACGAGCGCGAGCAGGAAGACGTAGAGCTTCCACGGGCTCTTCTTCTCGGCGTACGGGTCCTCGAGGGAGCGGCCGGCGCCCTTGGGAAGGGCGGCGACGTGGGTCAGGGCCGCGCCGAAGGGCACGTTGATGCGCGCCCGGCCGTTGATGGCCCAGCCGTTGGCGTCGAGGATGGGCCCGAGGTTGCGCTGCCGCAGCTTGAGCCAGGCGAGGACCATCGACGGGCCGCTGATGAGCAGGATGACCCCGAGGACGCCTACCGGCATCCAGAGCCCCAGGCCCAGGAAGGCGCCGAAGATGGCGGTGACCATGGCTCCGATGCCGCCCACCGCGACGCCGATGGCCGCGACGGTCCCGATGTCCATCTTCTTGGGCTCGGGCTTCTTGGTCTGCCCCACGGTCTCGGCGGCGCCGGCCAGCTTGGCGGTGGCGTCGGCCTCACCGGCGGACGCGCGCTTGGCGACCTGGTCCTCGATCATGCGGATGAACTTCTTGTAGGGGCTCCAGAACGCCTCACGGATGCTGATGGGGTTGGCCACCACCTTGGTGATGGTCGCGTCCCAGTCCTTGCCCTTGCGGTCGAAGAACACGCCGTTGCGGCCGACGAAGAGGTTGTCGGAGTCGCCGTCGGTGAAGGCCGCGACGATGGCCTTCTTCTCGCCGCTGGGGCGGACGAGGTCGCAGTAGGCGAGGTAGGTCGCGGCCATGGTGGCCAGGCTGCCGTGCTTGCCGGCGTCGGTGACCTCCACGCAGAGGTCGCACGCGCGGCCGTCGAGGAAGAGCGTGCCGGCCTGGAAGACCGCGCCCTTGCGCCCGAAGAAGTCGGCGAAGTTCACGAAGTTGCGCAGCAGCGTGATGAGGTCGCGCTGGAAGCGCAGCAGCTTCTCCACCGCGGCGATCTGGGCGAACTCCGGCTCGAGCGCCGCGTCCTTGGCCAGCACGTCCAGGAGGTTCTTCTCCACGTCGCCCGCGAGCAGGGCGTCCAGCCGCTCAGCGCCCAGCTTCTCGACCACCGTGGCGGGCTTCTCGGCGACCCAGGCGCGGTGCGCCGCGAGCTTGGCCTTGAGGTCCAGCCAGTCCTTCTCGGTGAGAGTCGCCTTCCCAGCGCCGAGCAGGGGAGCGACCGCCTTCTCGGCCAGCGTGGCGAGAGCCGCGCGCCAAGCGGGGTTCACGCCCTCGTCGAACGGCAGGGCGCGTCCTGGCTCGGCCTTGGCGAGCGGGAGCCGCGAGAGCTCCTCGGAAGCAGGGGAGAGCGACTTGCCCGCGAGCTTCGTCGGGTCCAGCTCTGCGGCGTCGAGGGCGGCGGCTCCGCGGGGATCGAAGGCGGCGAGCCGGCAGCGCGTGAAGAAGTCGTCGACCTTGGCCTCGACCGCGGAGATGGCGGCGAACGCGGCGCTCGTGGCCTCGCCGGCGGGGAGGACCCCGGCGGTGGCCTTGCCCTTGGCGACCCAGGCGGTGAAGGCGCGAGCGTCCTTGTAGAACGCCTCGACCTTGGCCTTGTCGATGCCCTGCTTCCCGCTGCGATCGGCCACGGTGCCGACGGTCGCGCCGATGTCCTCGATGGCCTTGCGCAGGGCAGGGTCGGTGACGGTGTCGGCGGGGACCACGCCGTCGCCGTTGAAGGAGGTGGCGTTGAAGATCTTCGCGGTGTCGGTGATGTCGGCCAGCGAGATCTCGGAGGCGTTCGGCTTGCCCAGGTTCTCGAGGATGCGGCGGGCGCCGGAGAGCACGCCGGCGTCCTTGATGGAGGAGAGAGCGAGCGACTCCCCACCCTTGAAGAGG
>CAZAIE010001408.1:0-2021 GCA_964485035.1 uncultured Myxococcaceae bacterium
GCCCCGCACCGACGACCTCCACTACCGAGCGCCCGTCCCCAGTGGGCTCCACGACGATCCCCGCCGGCTTGTCCACCACCAGCAGCGCCGGGTCGGCGAACAACACCGGCACCTCGGGCGCATCGGGAGACACCTGGACCGGAATGGGAGGCGGCAGCTCCAGCTCGACGACCTCGTTGCCCCACAGCTTGCGCGTCGAGCCCGCGAGCTTTCCGCGGATGCGCACCCGACCCTCCTCCGCCCACGCCCTGGCCTGCTCGAGGGGCATCCCGTGGCGGGCCAGGAAGCGGTCCAGCCTTTCCTTGGCGTCCTCCGGTCCGACGTTGAAGGTCCGTCTGGTCATGGAGACTCCGGGCAAGCATCGGCCGGGCAGTGTACGCGGTTGCCGCCGCGAACCTGGCACCTTCTTGTCCGGGGTTGCCCCGTCCGCCTCCGGTGCGTCCCTCACCCGAAGACTGCCCGAGAGACCGAGCGCATTCTGGGGCGATCTCTGTTACTCCCGTTGGGACGACTCCGTTTTTTCCCCTGACCTGAGGTTTGACCCGACCGCCGAGGGTTGGGTATCGTGCAGACTCTTCGAGCAGCTCGGCACCGGGTGTGCAGGTCAGCAGGATTCCTTGGGTTTTCGATGGTCGACTCGCAGCGGGAAGAGAAGCGCCGCCAGCTCCGACAGCGCCTCGCCAAGCTCGAGACCGAGCTGACGGGGTTGCATACCGAACTGGCCCAGCTCGGGACCGGCTCGGCGCTCCCTGGCCTCTACCTGCTCATCGAGTCCGGCGGCTTCACTGCAGCACTGCCCTCGTCCCTGGTCTTGGAGATCGTCCGGCTGGTCGAAACCACGCCCCTGCCCAAGGCTCCGCCCCACGTCCTGGGAAGCTTTGTCTACCGGGGGGACCCGGTCGTGGCCGTGGACCTCGCCCGATGCCTGGGCCAGGAGGAGCGGCCGCTGGATGTGGACGCGCACATGGTGGTGCTGGCCACCTCGCGGCCGGTCGCCCTGGTGGTGGACCGCGTGAAGGCGCTGGTCGAGGCCCCTGCGGTGGCCGAGGCTCCGAAGGACGCGCCCACCTGGCTCAGCACGCCCCTGGTCGCCGCGCTCTGCCGCGCCGAGGACGAGCTGATCCCCGTGCTCAAGACCGAGCTGCTGCTGGAGGGGTTGCCTCAATGACCCCCCGCACCCCGCACGACATCGAGGCGGTCGAGGCGATCCTGCAGAAGGCCTGCGGGCTCACCCTGTCCCCCGCGCTGCGCAAGGCGCTGCAGTCCTCCGTGAACCGCGCGGCTGAGACCCTGGGCATCGACGAAGGCCGGTTCCGCCAGCGGCTCTTGGCCGGAGACGCCGACTCCGTCTCCTGCCTGGTCGAGCACTCGGTCATCGGCGAGACCTACTTCTTCCGCCACTCCGAGCAGTTCCAGGCGCTGCACCAGCGGCTGACCACCGACTTCGCGGACGAGGCAGGGTTGCTGGTCTGGTCCGCGGGCTGCGCCACCGGGGAGGAGCCCTACTCACTCTCCATGGCCCTGCTCGACGCCGGCCGCGCGCGCCGCTCGGACCGCATCGTGGCCACAGACATCTCCGAGCGTTCGCTGAAGACTGCGCGGGAGGCCGTCTACGGCCGCTGGTCGCTGCGCCGGATGGAGCCCCACGTCCGCTCCCGCCACTTCGAGGCCCTGGGCGCGGACCGCTTCCGGGTGAACGAGCCCGCCCGCAGGCGCGTGGAGTTCCGCCGTCAGAACCTGGTCCTCGACCCCGCACCGGTGAGCGGCTGCCACCTCGTCTTCTGCCGCAACGTGCTCATCTACTTCGAGGCCCCCACCGCGGCCAAGGTACTGCACAACCTCGCGGACGCGCTGGCGCCGGGCGGGTACCTGGTGCTGGGTCCGGTGGAGGTGCCGCTGGCGGCGACCCTGGCGCTGGAGTGGGTGGAGTGCCAGGGCGCGACGCTGCTGCGGCGGCCGGACGGCCGGCCGGTGAGCAAGCCCGTCACGTCCCTGCCCCGCCCGCCCGCGCGGCGCCCCAC